>CAIYQS010000142.1 GCA_903928395.1 uncultured Actinomycetes bacterium
TGCTCTCGATGATGATTCCAAGGCTAGCCGCCGAACATTTTTGGCCAGCGTGACCAAACGCAGATTGCACTAAATCTTTCACTGCGGCATCGATGTCTGCACATGCCGTAATAATTAAAGCATTCTTGCCACTAGTTTCTGCCAAAAGATTTAGTTCATTTCGCCATTGCACAAACATATTCGCGGTATCGAATGCCCCGGTGAGGATGAGCGCCTTTATTGCTGGATGAGTGACAAGATATTTTCCATTTTCATCGTCAAGGCTCGGTAAGAATTGCAGCGCATCGTCAGGAATGCCCGCTTCCCACATTTGCTGTGCCAGTTCCCAGGCTGTTGCTACTGTTTCTGGAGCTGGCTTAAAAAGTACCGGGTTGCCCGCGGCGAGCGCTGCAAATAATCCTCCCGCCGGAATTGCAAAAGGAAAATTCCACGGTGGAACGACCAGCACCGTTCCCACTGGCGTGCTTTTCTCGTCATCAATCGTTGCAGCATAAAATCTCGCGAAATCAATTCCTTCGCTGATTTCTGGATCAGCTTCGGCCACAGTTTTTCCTGCATCACGCGACATCACAGCAATACTCTGTGCGCGCTTGGTAGACATGTGATCCGCTACTCGCTCCAGTATTGCTCGTCGCTCCGCAGCAGTTCGCTGTCCCCAGGTGGAATTTTCAGCAATTTTGATCGCTTCATCAACATGATTTTTTTCAATGACGGAGTACGTGTACCACTGATTTCCATCTGCGCTTGGATCACTTCCAATTCCTTGATTTTTTGTGGTGAACGTTTGCCCATTAATGACAATTGGAATTGCATGTAGTTTTTGGGTTTGCACTTTTGCTATTTCTTCGCCGACTGCAGTAATAAAATGCGATTCCGTTGGATCGCCTGACGGTTCATTAAAAAATCCAACTTCAAGAGCAGGCTTTAACATATGACGTCTAGAAGTTGTTGAAATAGTGTGCCGATCCACAACAGATTTTTCGAATCTCGTCTTTTGTTCCGCAAATTTTGTTGCGCTTTTACCAATTTCAAAAGCAGCTTTGAGATAGTTTTCATCCGAAGTATTTTCGTCGAGTCTGCGCACGAGGTAGGCGACTGCGGAAGCAAAATCATCAGCCCGAGTAACGGGTGCATAGAGTAAAACTTGATGTCCTGACTGGGTAACTGCTAACGCTTCTGCATTTGCCATTCCTTCAAGCATCTCAATATCTAGTTGTTGAAGTACGTGGCGTTTTCGGGCGACTTCAATCGCCCACATTAAGTGAAAGAGATTGTGGCTAGCGATTCCGATGCGAACAGCAGTAGCGTTTTCGGGGCGAAGCGCGGCATCAATCAGTCGAGAGTAACTTGCATCGACTTCGGATTTTGAAGAATATGGAGCCGCAGTCCATCCATTGAACTCTGCCTCTGCTCGCTCCATCGCCAAATTTGCACCTTTGACTAGCCGAATCTTTATAGTTCCACCGGCCCGTGCGTGACGTTCTCTTGCCCAGATCGCTAACTCATGAAACGCGGCGTGGGATTCTGGAAGATACGCCTGCAACACAATTCCAGCAGTCACTTTTAAAAACTCAGGTTCCGATAATACTTTTTTGAAACCAGCAACGGTGAGAGCTAAATCGCGATACTCCTCCATATCCAAATTGATGAAGGTTCGATCTTCTTGCGAGGCACGATAGAGAATTCGAAGCCGCTCCGAAACTTTTTCCACCGAACCAGCGAGATCAATTGTGATCATTTGCGCGACCACTGCCGAAAGTTTGACCGAAATGTAATCAACATCAGGTCGTGCGATCATTTCTAAAATTTGTTTGAATCGAGCATCCGCCTCATGTTGTCCGAGTACCGCTTCTCCTAAGACATTAATGTTGAGTCGAATTCCTTGCTTAACTCGGCGCCGTAGTACTTTTGTTAATCCAGTAACTTCATAGGGAAGAATCATCCCTTTAGAAAGTGATCGAACTTTCTTATGCACAATTGCGATGACAAGACGCGGAGCCAGTTTTGAAATTACGCCGGATAACCGCAATCCAAGAGCGTTGAAGAATCCAAAACCTTTTATTGTTGCCTTCTTCGCAGCGCGAGCATAAATCGCCGCCGCCTGTTTGGTAGCGTGAATACGCATCACTTCGTCCGTGAGAGTGATGGTCACTTCGATTGCTTTTGGATCATGGAATAGTCGGGCAAAGCGCCTTCGGTTTGCCGAATCCTTGCGAACTCGAATCGTGTCTGCGGTGTGAATTAAATTTCTAGCCTGCGCCACCGCGGTCTTGGCGGTTTCATCAATTGCGGGGTCTGTTGGGAAGATGGACACAGAGCGCATTCTCCACCGCCACCGAAGAAAAATCCGCTTCGCGCCAACTTCACGCCAGGTTAGTAATGGGTCGGTATTCATTAAAAGTTAGCCCGATGTGTCCGAAATGACATCAAACAGTCCAAACCCCGTACTAGACTTATTAATGTGGGAGCACAAATATGGAAGTGACTGTTTACGATTCGGTCGTAGCGGCTCCTATTTACGGCGACCCTTCCCTTACGGGCTCAATCTCCACGCCGGTAATCGTGGTTTATTCCGATGACCAGACCGTCCGTTCCGCAATTACTTCGGCGCTAGGTAAGAAATTGCCAGGGGAGTCCCGCGAGCACAAAGTGGTGGATTTTGCGACTGCAGATGCGCTCCGCCTCTATTTGAGCGAAAAACGTCCAGTCAACCTCTTTATTCTTGATGGTGAGGCAGTTCCCGAGGGTGGAATGGGCCTGGCTCATGCACTCAAGGACGAACTGATTGATTGTGCGCCAATTATGGTCATTATCGCCCGCCCGCAGGACAGTTGGCTGGCCACGTGGTCGGGTGCCGAAGCCGTAATTTCCCATCCAATTGACCCTTTTACTCTGGGTTCTAAGGTTGCCGGGCTCCTCAAATAGTTCCATGACCAACCCAGGCCACCGCAGAATTATGAGCATTTGTGACTGTTCCCACACCTCCTATTCTTACGACCTGACCCGTCGTATGCTCACCGCATGAATCCCTACGTCCCGATTCTTACGATCGGCGGGATTGGCTTCGGATTTGCAGCTTTTTCTGTGTTGGCCGCTGCCCTTACCGGGCCTAAGCGACACAACCGGTCAAAGGCACAGGCTTACGAATGCGGAATCCAACCATCTCCCGTCGCTGCCGGCGGCGGTCGATTCCCCGTTAAGTATTTCCTCACCGCAATGCTCTTCATCGTTTTTGATATTGAAATCGTCTTTTTGTACCCATGGGCTGTTTCTTTTAATCAATTAGGCTTATTTGGGCTCATCGAAATGGTGATCTTTATACTCACGGTCTTCGTCGCATATGCATATGTATGGCGTCGCGGCGGATTGGAATGGGATTAGAGATGGGTATTGAAGAACAACTTCCAGCGGGTTTTGCACTCACCACCGTCGAAGGACTTGCAGGGTACATGCGAAAAAGTTCGCTCTGGCCCGTCACTTTTGGATTGGCGTGCTGCGCAATTGAGATGATGGCTGCAGGCGGTGGACGTTATGACCTAGCTCGATTTGGAATGGAAGTTTTCCGCCCATCACCTCGTCAAGCGGACCTGATGATTGTGGCTGGACGCGTCTCACAGAAGATGGCTCCCGTAGTTCGTCAGATTTACGATCAAATGCCTGGCCCAAAATGGGTGCTATCGATGGGAGCTTGTGCATCTTCGGGTGGGATGTTCAATAACTACGCGATTGTCCAAGGCGTTGATCACATAGTCCCCGTTGACATTTATCTTCCAGGTTGTCCACCTCGCCCAGAAATGTTGATGGATGCAATTCTTAAATTGCATGAGCAGATCGGGAAGTCTAAGTTGGGTGCAAATCGCGAAGACATTATCCGCGAAGTTGAAGCCGCCGCGCTTGCTTCAAAGCCAACTTTCCAGATTCAGGGGCTACTTAAATCATGACCGAAGAGCACGGATTATTTGGAGCAAAAGGTACTGGGGATACCTCAGGTTACGGCGGTTTGGTTCGCAAACGCTTCAATGAAAACTCGGCAGAACGGCCCTATGGCAGTTATTTCGATGAGATTACCGACGAACTAGAACGTGCGCTTCCACTCTTCGATGAAGATATTGAAAAGGTTGTTGTGGATCGCGGAGAACTCACCCTTCATGTAAGAGCGGATCGTTTGTACTACGTGGCCCAAGCGCTTCGGGATACACCAACGCTTCGATTTGAAGTATGCCTTGGTGTAAACGGCGCACATTATCCAACTGATACAGATCGTGAAATGCACTGTGTTTATCCACTTTTATCGATGACTTTTAATCGCCGGATCCGTCTTGAGGTAAGCGTTCCAGATGCCAATCCTCATGTTCCATCTTTAGTAGAGCTGTGGGCTGGCAATAACTGGCACGAACGAGAAACTTTTGACATGTTTGGAATTATTTTCGATGGCCATCCCGGTCTCACTCGCATTTTGATGCCAGATGACTGGATTGGACATCCGCAACGCAAGGATTACCCACTCGGTGGAATTCCAGTTGAGTACAAGGGTGCAACAGTGCCACCACCTAATGAGCGCAGGTCTTATCGATGACAACACACGATCCATACGCCTCATCTCGTGAGACCACTGAAGGTCGCGTCTACTCTGTAACAGGAAATGACTGGGATTCACTTGTCACTGAAATCGGTGCAACCAAAGAAGAGCGCGTTGTTGTCAACATGGGTCCACAGCACCCTTCCACACATGGTGTGCTCCGATTGATTCTGGAACTTGAAGGCGAAACCGTTACAGAAGCTCGTGCTGGTATTGGGTATCTTCATACAGGTATCGAAAAGAACGCGGAGTATCGGACGTGGACTCAAGGTGTCACATTTGTTACACGCATGGATTATCTCGCACCAATTTTTAATGAGACCGCTTACTGCCTCGGAGTAGAAAAGTTACTTGGCGTTACTCACGAAATTCCGGAGCGTGCCAGCGTTATCCGGGTGTTGATGATGGAGTTCACTCGCATCTCATCTCACATGGTTGCACTAGGAACCGGTGCTCTTGAACTTGGTGCGCTCACTCCGATGCTCTTTGCCTTCCGCGAGCGTGAAAAAGTTTTGGACATCATGGAGATGGTTTCGGGACTTCGAATGAACATGGCGTATGTCCGCCCAGGTGGGGTATCGCAAGATATTCCTGAAGGCGGCATCACAAAGATCAGAGAAACCGTTAAATTGCTGCGCCACAACTTTAAGGACAATGCAAAACTCTTGATCGGTAACTCAGTCTGGATGAAGCGGACACAGGGTGTTGGTTATTTAGATCTCGCTGGCTGTATCACCTTAGGCATAACTGGTCCAATTCTTCGTGCGACCGGGTTGCCTTGGGATCTCCGTAAATCCGAACCTTATTGCGGTTACGAAAATTATGAGTTTGATGTGATCACTGATGATGGATGTGATACTTATGGTCGCTTCATGATCAAGATGAATGAGTTAGAGCAATCGCTACGTATTATCGAACAGTGTTGCGACAAGTTAGAGAAGTTAGAAGGCGCACCTGTCGTTATTCAAGACAAGAAATTGGGCTCACCAGCTGATCTCAAAGTTGGTCCTGATGGGATGGGCAATTCAGAGGAGCACATCGCTCACATTATGGGTCAGTCAATGGAAGCCTTGATTCATCACTTTAAATTATCAACAGAGGGTTTCAGAGTTCCTGCGGGACAGGTGTACTCACCCGTTGAATCTCCTCGCGGTGAAACCGGCGTTCATTTAATCTCCGACGGGGGATCTCATCCTTATCGCGTGCATTTTCGGGAACCTTCCTTTAATAATTTGCAATCGCTTGCGGCGATGTGCGAAGGCAGCATGATCGCGGATGTAGTAGCTGCCGTTGCTTCAATTGATCCAGTGATGGGTGGGGTGGACCGCTAATGTCTTTAACTGACAAGACAGATAATTTTTCAGAGATCGAGCTCTCGGTGATGGACACCATTATTGCTCGCTACCCCAAGAGTCGTTCTGCGATTATGCCGCTCTTACATTATGTGCAATCGATTGATGGGTATGTAACGCAACGAGGTATAGAAGTAATTGCTGCAAAACTGAACCTTGCGACCGCTGAAGTCACAGCTGTTTCGACGTTTTACACCCAATACAAGAGCGAGCCAGTAGGCGAGTATCACGTTGGAATTTGCACTAATACCTTGTGCGCAATTATGGGTGGGGATGCGATCTACGAGTCGGTATGCGATCACTTAGGGATCAAAAAGGATCAGACAACCGCGGACGGCAAAATTTCACTGGAACGCATTGAGTGCAACGCGGCATGCGATTATGCACCAGTTGTAATGGTTAATTGGGAGTTTTATGACAACCAAACTCCAGCTTCAGTAAATGAATTGGTAGATAGCGTTCGCGCCGGCAACCCGCCAGCTCCAACCCGCGGCCCTTCACAACTGCGAACGTGGAAAGAGAATTCTGCAGTACTTGCTGGACTATCCGATGGATTAGCAGAAGAAGGTCTCCAGGCCGGGGAACCCTCACTCCTTGGATTGCATATCGCGCAGGGGCAGGGAAACAAATGAGCACATTAACTCCGATACTTTCTGCACACTGGAACGAGGCTGACTCCTTCACAATGGCTAGTTACAAGCGTCACGGTGGATACAAAGCCATTGAAACCGCGCTCAAATCAACACCAGATGAAGTAATTGCTCAAATAAAAGAGTCTGGATTGCGCGGTCGTGGCGGTGCTGGATTTCCAACAGGTAGTAAGTGGGGCTTCATTCCGCAAGGGGATAACAAAGCACATTATCTGGTCGTCAATGCGGATGAATCTGAACCCGGCACTTGCAAGGACATCCCATTACTTCTGGCAAATCCTCATGTGTTGATTGAAGGAATAATCATCGGATCGTATGCAATTCGAGCAAACCATTCCTTCATATATTTGCGCGGAGAAGTGGTCCATGTTTTTCGCAGGGTGCAAAAAGCTATTGAGGATGCATATGCGGCCGGGCTCCTCGGCAAGAATATTCTTGGAAGCGGATTTGATCTAGAACTCACCTTGCATGCTGGTGCAGGTGCTTATATTTGTGGTGAAGAGACTGCGCTGCTGGATTCGCTTGAAGGATTCCGTGGACAACCTCGCTTGCGTCCACCATTCCCTGCAATTGCGGGCCTCTATGCGATGCCAACGGTCGTCAATAATGTGGAGTCAATAGCTTCAGTTCCATCAATTATTAACAGCGGCGTCGAATGGTTCCAGTCGATGGGCACCGAAAAGAGCAAGGGTTACACGCTCTATTCGCTCTCCGGTCACGTGGCTAACCCAGGTCAATTCGAAGCCCCTCTTGGAATCACCTTGCGCGAAATCTTGGAGCTCGCCGGTGGTATTCGCGCTGGACATCAGCTTAAATTTTGGACTCCCGGCGGATCATCGACACCGATGTTTACGGCCGAACATTTAGATGTTCCGTTGGATTATGAAGGCGTTTCTGCCGCCGGTTCTATGTTGGGAACTAAAGCTCTCCAAATTTTTGATGAAACAACCTGCGTTGTTCGAGCTGTGCTTCGTTGGGTCGAATTTTATAAGCACGAGTCATGCGGGAAGTGCACTCCTTGCCGTGAAGGAACTTGGTGGTTGGTTCAGATGCTTAAGGATCTCGAGGCCGGAAAAGGAACCGAAGCGGATCTTGAAAAGTTGTTAGATCTTTGCGACAACATTGCTGGTCGCTCATTCTGCGCACTTGCAGATGGAGCAGTCTCGCCAATTATTTCTTCACTTAAGTATTTCCGTTCCGAATACATCACGCACTTAACAAATGGCGGATGCCCATTTGATCCAGTTGCATCGACGCTCTTTGAAACGGCAGGTGCTTAAATGACCCCCGAGCAAGCAGTAGTTTCAGTGGAGACAGTTTCCGCAATCATTGATGGACTAGAAGTAACAGTTCCCAAAGGGACCCTCATTATTCGCGCGGCGGAACAATTAGGAATTGCGATTCCTCGTTTCTGCGATCATCCACTTTTGGCACCTGCAGGTGCTTGTCGCCAATGTTTGGTTGACGTAGAGATAAACGGACGCGCATTCCCTAAACCACAGGCTTCTTGCACGATGCCGGTAGAAAACAATATGGTTGTTAAAACCCAGAACACCTCACCTGTTGCGGCAAAAGCCCAAGAGGGAATTATGGAGTTTCTGCTCATTAATCACCCGCTTGATTGTCCGGTGTGCGACAAAGGCGGCGAGTGTCCATTACAAAACCAGGCAATGTCTGCCGGGCGTTCAGAGACGCGTTTTGAAGGCGAAAAACGAACGTTCGAAAAGCCGATAAATATCTCCTCACAAGTCTTGCTTGATCGTGAACGCTGTGTTCTATGCGCTCGCTGCACTCGCTTCTCTGAAGAGATCGCTGGCGATCCATTTATTACCCTCAACGAACGTGGTGCACTTCAACAAGTTGGAATCTACGAGAACCAACCATTTGAGTCTTATTACTCAGGGAACACGGTTCAAATTTGCCCGGTCGGTGCACTTACTGGGGCTTCATATCGCTTCCGAGCTCGACCATTTGATTTAGTTTCTGTTAACTCAGCCTGCGAGCATTGTGCGTCGGGATGCGATCTTCGCACCGATATTCGTCGCGGGAAGACCCTTCGTCGACTTGCAGGAGATGATCCTGCAGTTAATCAAGAGTGGAATTGCGATAAGGGTCGTTGGGCCTTTAAATATTTAACCACTCGCGAACGCGTAAAGAGTCCATTGGTCCGGGGTAGCGATGGCGAACTTCACGAGGCCTCATGGCCAGAGGCTTTAGCAGCAGCTGCTGCTGGTCTCAAAGGAAAACGCGTTGGCGTTCTCACAGGTGGTCGCTTAACACATGAAGATGCCTATGGTTATTCCAAATTTGCACGTGTTGCCTTGGGGACAAATGACATTGACTTCCGCGCCCGCCCACATTCCGATGAGGAACGCGACTTCTTGGCGGCAGTTGTAACAGATCTAAAAACTTCCTATCTAGATATAGATAAAGCAGATCACGTTGTTCTACTTAGCTTCGAACCCGAAGAAGAGTCACCTATTGTTTTCTTGCGCGTGTACCGCCAAGTCCGAAAGCGTGGGCTGCTTGTTACTTCAGACGCACCGATTGCAAGTCGGGGCAGCCAAAAACTAAACGCCACATTAGTAAAGAGCGCACTAGATATCTCGGGGTTAACTTCACAAAGTGTGATCTTGGTTGGAGAGCGCGCTGCCGAAGTAGAGGGAGCGCTATCTGCAGCACTTGAGCTAGCCCAATCAAGTGGAGCAAAGTTGGCATGGATTCCAAGGCGAGCTGGCGAACGCGGAGCACTTGCAGCTGGAGCGCTTGGAAATCTTTTGCCAGGTAATCGCCCAGTCGCAGATTCCGCTGCCCGCGTTGATCTCCAGAGCGCGTGGGGAGTTAACTCGCTGCCCACAACACCAGGACGTTCAACCGCCGAGATTCTGAGCGCACTCAACGATGAATCGCTCGACGCCGTCGTGATTGGTGGCGTTGATCCGATGGACATTTCTGTCGATGCTCTCAATCAATTATTAAATACCTTTGTAGTCTCTCTCGAAATTTCCCATAGCGCAGTAACGGCAATAGCCGATGTAGTTTTGCCCGTAGCTGCCGTCATTGAAAAGAGCGGCTCCTACCTCGACTGGCGCGGAAGTGCTCGCCGTTTCGATAAAGGTCTTGAAGATGCCGAACTTCGAAGTGACGTTCGAATTCTTTCGATGTTAGCCGATGAAATGGGCGCACCAATTAATCTTCCAACCGTTAGCGCTACTGCTCGCGAAATTGAAAGCCTTGGTTCATGGGACGGTGCTAAACCAACAATGAACAAGCGGGCGTATGTTGCGCCTGCAGTAGAAGAGATGACGCTCGTTTCGTGGCGCTTCCTGCTTGACCTCGGAACCTTGCAGTTAGGTGAAGCCAACCTTGCCGGCACCGCAAAAGAAGCTCGGGCTCATATTTCGAGTGCAACCGCCGCCACGCTAGGAGTAACTGAAGCGGATCTGGTTGTGATTTCCAGTGACCTAGGTTCGATCGAGCTGCCTGTTTCAATTCGAGAGATTGCAGATAACTTAGTTTGGGTACCAAGAAACTCTGCTGGCTCGCAAGTTATTCCATCACTTGGATTCGCAAGTGGTGCAGTTAAGGTGGCAAAGCGATGACAACGACCACGCTTATCGGAGAAGATCCAGGTTGGTTGATACTGGTAAAAGGACTTTTTATCTTTGTCTTCTGCGTTGTCTGCACCTTGATGGCGGTCTGGGGTGAGCGCCGAATAGTTGCTCGGATGCAGATGCGTCTTGGTCCCAACCGCGTTGGTAAATTTGGCTTGCTGCAATCCTTAGCTGATGGCGTTAAGTTGGCGCTTAAGGAAGACTTAATTCCAGCTGCTGCGGACAAGATTGTATTTATTATTGCGCCGATAATTTCTGCCACAACGTGCTTCATGGCATTCGCGGTTATTCCATTTACGGGCAAAGTGACGCTCTTCGGACATAAAACAGCGATGCAATTGACCGATCTACCAGTGAGTGTGCTTTATATCCTCGCTATTGCGTCAATCGGAGTTTACGGAATTGTGCTTGCTGGTTGGTCTTCTGGCTCAACCTATCCACTACTCGGCGGTTTGCGATCTAGCGCGCAGGTCATTTCCTATGAAGTTGCGATGGGGCTCTCACTTGTTGCAGTCTTTATTTACTCCGGAAGCATGTCGACCTCCGAAATCGTTGCAGCTCAACACCAGTGGTGGTTCGCGGTCGTTCTTTTTCCTTCTTTTGTTATTTATGTAATTTCCATGGTCGGTGAAACTAACCGTGCCCCATTTGATTTAGCCGAAGCTGAAGGCGAACTCGTTGGCGGTTTCCACACTGAGTATTCATCGCTGAAATTCGCACTCTTTTTCTTGGCTGAATATGTAAATATTGTTGCGGTCTCAGCGCTTGCGACAACGCTATTCATGGGTGGTTATCACGCACTACCTGGATTGACTTTCACTGAAAGCTGGCTCGGCGGTTGGTTCACGCTCTTCTGGTTTGTGGGCAAGGTTGTTGCTTTCTTCTTCTTGTTCGTCTGGCTTCGAGGAACGCTCCCTCGTTTGCGCTACGACCAATTTATGAAATTTGGTTGGAAAGTGTTGATTCCCACGAGTCTGATTTGGATTCTGGTTCTTGCAACTCTTCGAGTTATGTCACAGCGCGCAGTTAGCCGCCTCGTAGTTTTCGGATTTAGCATCGGCGTCGTCCTTCTAGTAGTTCTAGTAACCACGCTCTACGACCGTTCCGTGGTTAAAGCCAAGGCTGCTGCGACCCTCCCAGAAGTTCCAGCCCCTAATTTCCCGGTACCAGCGCTCCCTGGCCAGAACGCGCTCCAAGGAATTGCTCTCGAAATTACTGAAACTGCTGACGCGATCGAGTTGGAGAATCACAATGGCTGATGAAGCAAAGAGTTTCTCTCAACAATTATTGGGCTTCTGGGTCACCTTTGCGACCATGTTTAAGAAAGTTAATACGGTTCAGTATCCGGAAGTAAAAGAACCTACCGCTGAACGCTTTCATGGGCGCCATCAACTCAATCGCTATGACGATGGATTAGAAAAATGTATTGGGTGCGAACTTTGTGCCTGGGCCTGTCCAGCCGATGCCATTTATGTTGAAGGCGCGGACAACACCGAGGAGCAGCGTTTTTCCCCTGGTGAACGTTTCGGCCAGGTATATCAAATTAATTATTTGCGATGCATTTTTTGCGGACTTTGCATTGAAGCTTGCCCAACGCGCGCTTTAACAATGACTAATGAATATGAACTAGCAGATGATGATCGCGCGAAGTTGATTTTTGAAAAGGAAGATCTCTTGGCGCCGTTGCGCCAAGGAATGATCGCACCACCGCATCCTATGTATCCAGATTCAAGTCACCTCAATTATTACAAGGGCGAAATAACTGGATCAGATCCTTCGCAAGAGCCCGGGGGGAGTAAATAGCATGTTGCATCATTCATTACATTTAGCGCTCACCGTTGGCCGCACTGCTACTCCAGAGGCAGTTCAGTTCTGGATTTTGGCACCACTAGCAACGCTTGCCGCACTCGGAATATTGCTCGTGAAAAAGGCGGTGCACTCAGCGCTCCTCATGGCCTGGGTGATGGTTACGCTGGCAATTTTTTATATTGCCCAAGATGCGCTCTTCCTAGGCATCGTGCAAATAGTTGTTTACACCGGTGCCGTGATGATGCTCTTCCTATTTATTCTTATGTTGGTCGGTGTTGATAGTTCAGAGTCATTTGTAGAAAATGTTAAAGGTCAGCGCATTCCATCGATTATCGCGGCAGTGGGTCTGGGCGGCTTAATCGTTTCGTTGCTTGGCCGTGCAACTGTTGGTTCGCCAGCCGTCGGATTAGCAGCAGCCAATGTGGATGGAAATGTTCAGGGGCTCGCAAAATTACTTTTCACTCAATACGTTTGGGCCTTTGAAGTTGTTTCAGCGCTTCTTATAACGGCGGCACTTGGTGCAATGGTTCTAGCCCATTCACAGAAGGTGCGATCACCATTTGCCCAGCGAGATCTTGCTATTGCGCGATTTAGGAAGAGTTCACTCGGTGAAGCCGCGGGATTGCCTGCATCTGGTGTTTACGCCAGGCACAACGCAGTTGATGTACCTGCATTGTTGCCGGATGGATCACCTGCTCCAACTTCTGTATCTCAGACACTTCGCGCCCGGGGAGATATCATCACAAGTTCGGGTTTTGCTCTGGAACATATTGAAGAGCAGGAGGACTAAATGGATATTTCAAATTACCTCTATCTCTCGGTCATCTTATTTACGATCGGCGCTCTAGGAGTTTTGATTCGCCGAAACGCAATCGTTATTTTTATGTGCATTGAGCTGATGCTTAATGCCTCCAACTTGGCGCTGGTCACTTTCTCTCGAATTCATGGAAACCTAGATGGCCAAGTTGCATCCTTCTTCACAATGGTGGTCGCAGCGTGTGAAGTCGTCGTCGGTCTTGCGATCATTGTGACTATTTACCGCTCCCGTCGATCGGCTTCAGTTGATGATGCCAGTTTGTTGAAAAACTAATGAGAACTAGCAGCCACTTGGTTTACCTCATCGCACTTCCACTCTTTAGCTCAGCACTCTTATTACTTCTGGGACGGATCGCGGATAAGTGGGGTCACCTTTTAGCAACCTTGGTTTCGGCTTCGACATTTGGAATTGGTGTATCTGAGTTCGTCGCGATGCATAGCCACACAGGGGCAAACCGTGCAGCAACTCAAAAACTTTTTGAGTGGATATCTGTTGGAAACCTCAAGGTTGACGCCTCGCTACTGCTTGATCAACTTTCAATATGTTTCGTCTTGCTCATTACAGGTGTGGGTACCTTGATTCACATTTATTCAATTGCATATATGGATCACGATAAAGATCGGCGCCGCTTTTTTGCTTACCTTAATTTCTTCATTGCCGCGATGTTGCTCTTGGTTCTTGGCGATTCTTATCTCAATCTCTATGTAGGTTGGGAAGGCGTGGGCCTAGCTTCCTACCTATTAATTGGGTTCTGGAATCAAAATCCGGTTTATGCCGTTGCCGCGAAAAAGGCGTTTGTTGCCAACCGCGTTGGAGACCTTGGGCTTTCGCTCGCGATCATGATCTCATTTGCGCAATTTGGCACCGTTTCTTTCACCGGGGTAAAAGCTGGAGCTCCACATGCTTCACCCGCCGCGTTAACGGCGATCGGCGCAATGCTGCTATTGGCTGCCGCTGGTAAGTCGGCGCAATTCCCATTGCAATCCTGGCTGGGTGATGCCATGGCTGGCCCAACTCCTGTTTCAGCGCTGATTCACGCGGCGACAATGGTGACCGCTGGGGTTTATCTGATTACCCGCTCAAACTTTATATTTGACGCCTCTTCCACCGCTCGAATACTTGTCGTGAGCGTTGGAGTGATCACGCTGCTCTTTGGAGCAATTGTGGGTACGGCAAAGGACGACATCAAAAAGGCACTGGCAGCGTCCACGATGTCTCAGATTGGTTACATGATTTTGGCAACAGGATTAGGACCCGTTGGTTATGCCTTTGCAATTATGCATCTATTGACCCACGGCTTCTTTAAAGCGGGAATGTTCCTTGGCGCAGGATCTGTCATGCACGGGATGGATGATGAAGTAAATATGCGCAAATATGGTGGCCTTGCCAAACTGATGCCGATTACGGCGGTTACCTTCGGATTAGGTTATTTAGCGATATTAGGCGTCCCTCCATTTGCCGGCTTCTACTCAAAAGACAAAATTATTGAAACCGCCTTTAACCAAGGCGGGGGCAAGGGAATTATTTTGGGTGGTGCCGCACTTCTTGGCGCCATGATTACCGCGTTCTATATGACGCGCGTGGTTGTCCTTACTTTTGCCGGAGCGCGTCGCTGGAAAGATGGCTCCCACCCCCACGAAAGTTCAGTGCTGATGTGGGGTCCAATGGTTATTCTCGCGTTGGGTTCTGTAGCTTCTGGCTTCTTGCTCAGTATGGGAAGTTCTTTGGTTAACTGGCTGCAACCTGTTGTGAATGCCAGCAATGCAACTGGTGGAAAAGAACTTATGAAACCGTTAGTTGTTTCGCTGCTCGCGTTAGCAGTAGTAATACTCGGAGCCGGTTATGCAATCGTGAAGTACCGCACGGTTCCAGAAATTGCTCCAGAGCAAGTTAGTGTATTTACCAAAGCGGCTCGCAAGGATCTCTATCAAGATGTATTTAATAATGCTGTCCTGGTAAAGCCCGGAACCATCCTTACCGCGGGACTGGTTGCAACTGATCACAATGTTATTGATGGTGCAGTCAGATTCGTCGGCTGGGTTATCAGTGAAGTTTCAGATGTGCTGCGCAAGATCCAGAATGGTTATGTGCGTTCCTACGCGCTGACAATGTTGGTAGGCGTCTTTATCGGCGCAGTAATTCTTTGGGTGGTGACCGCGTGAACCTATTGACGCTCACAATTATTCTGCCATTGGTGGGAGTGCTTGCGCTGGCTGTTGCACCGCGCGAAAATACCAAGGCAATCAAGCTCATCGCGCTCTTCACTTCAGTGATTACTTTGATCAGTTCTTTATTAATGCTAACGAAATATAAATTTGGAGTATCAGGATTTCAGTTAGTTACTTCTCATAGTTGGTTTAAAGTCTTTAATATCAATTATGCGATCGGAATAGATGGTCTGGCGCTGGTATTGATCCTCCTCACCACTGTTTTGGTTCCGATTGTTATCGTCGGAGGTTGGAACGAATCCGAGAATGGTCGCTGGAGCGTTAAAACGTTCTATGCCCTTATCTTGATTCTTGAAACTTTTATGGTTGGCGAATTTGCGGCGACCGATGTCTTCTTGTTTTATGTCATCTTCGAAGCGATGCTGATTCCGGTCTACTTCCTGATCGGTGGATTTGGACGCGGTGATCGCGCTGCTGCAGCGCTAAAGTTCCTGCTTTATAGCCTTTTTGGTGGGCTTTTGATGCTAGCTGCAGTAATTGGCATCTTTGTGGTCTCCCTTCACCAGGGTCCGGGATCATTTGATGTCACCACGCTTTCGCATTTAAAAATAAGTCATAACACGCAGGATTGGCTCTTCCTAGGATTCTTTATCGCCTTCGCGATCAAAGCGCCGCTCTTTCCGTTCCACACCTGGCTTCCCGGCGCTGCCAGATCGGCAACTCCCGGCACATCTATTTTGGTGCTCGGTGTTCTAGACAAGGTTGGCACTTACGGAATGATCCGATTCTGTCTCACTTTGTTCCCTGAAGCTTCAAAGACCTTCGCCCCATACATCATCGTGCTTTCTTTGTTTTCGATTATTTACGGTGCTTTCTTGGCAATCGGGCAGAAAGACCTCAATTCGTTAATAGCCTTCACCTCAATTTCGCACTTCGGATTTATCATTCTTGGAATTTTTGCGATGACGAGCCAAGGAATTACTGGCGCAACGCTTTACATGGTCAATCACGGGTTCTCAACCGCTGCCCTCTTCTTGGTGGGCGGTTGGATGATTCAAAGGCGTAAATCCTCACAAATTGCGGACTTTGGGGGGTTGCAGCGCATCACTCCTGTAATGGCTTGGTGCTTCTTTATTGCGGGAATGTCCGCGCTTGCTCTTCCAGGACTATCAAGTTTTGTCAGCGAATTCTTAGTTTTGATAGGCACATTCACGCGCTATCCAGCTGCTGCTGTCATTGGAACGGTCGGAATTGTTCTCGCTGCACTTTACGTCTTGATCTTGGTGCAACGCGCACTTCATGGTCCGCTGCAAGAGGGAAATGAAGATATCCCAGACTTGAATAGGCGTGAAAAATTTGCCATCGCTCCCGTGATTATCGCTTTAGTGTTTCTCGGTTTTTATCCAAAACCGGCAATTCATATTATTGATCCAATGACCAGCCAAGTAATGGCGCAGGCTTCGATGAGTGACCCAACTCCATTGGCAGGTAAATAATGCTTACATCACCGGCACTTGACTACAACTTACTTGCACCAATTTTAATCATTCTGGGTGGAGCGCTCTTAGGCGTCCTCGTAGAAGGATTCGTAGGCAGGACTTATCGCGCCCGCATCCAGCTGGTACTAGCACTAGCTTCCGTTGCGGTCGCATTCGGATGGGTAGTATCAATTCGGGCGGATGTTTCTCAATCAGCGGCCGTTGACTCGGTTTCTATCGATGGTGGCGGATTATTCCTTCAAGGGACAATCCTCGTGTTGGCCTTCGTTGCCCTTCTCTTCTTTTCACAGAACGATCATTTCGCGCCGCAAGCTTCTGCCCTCCCTGGTTCAGCGGAGGAGGCACAAGCACTAAGTGCTGGTGTGCAAATGACCGAGATCTATCCGCTCGTGCTCTTTGCGATATCTGGAATGTTGCTCTTTCCCGTTGCGCACGATCTGATCACGCTCTTTGTGGCGCTAGAAGTGCTCTCTATCCCGCTTTATATTATTACGGGACTCGCAAGACGCCGCCGTCTGCTCTCGCAAGAAGCTGCTCTTAAGTACTTCTTACTTGGCGCTTATTCATCCGCTTTTTTCTTGTTTGGCGCGGCATTCCTTTATGGATTCTCCGGAAGCCTTTCACTTGGTCAGATTCGCACCGCCGCAGCCGCACCTGGTGCAAACCATATTTTCTTGTTCTTGGGTGTCTTATTTATCTCTGTTGGTTTGCTCTTTAAAGTTGGTGCTGTTCCCTTCCACTCCTGGACACCTGATGTCTATCAAGGAGCTCCTACCCCAGTTACCGGTTTCATGGCGGCCTGCACGAAGGTTGCCGCATTCGGTGCCATGTTCCGCATCTTTATTGTGGCGTTTAGTTCCATTCAAAATGACTGGCGTCCGGTATTTGTGGCTATCTCAATCGTCACGATGGCGGGCGGAGCAATAGCAGTAATTGTGCAACGTGATGTAAAGCGAACCCTGGCCTATTCATCGATCACGCATGCCGGCTTTTTGCTTGCTGGAGCGATTGCGCTCAGCAAGGCTGGCCTCACATCAATGATGTTCTATTTAGTTGCTTATGGATTTGCAACTATTGGAGCTTTCGGAATTGTGACATTAGTTCGAGATTCCACGGGAGAGGTGAGTGATATCGATCGCTGGGCAGGCTTAGCAAAGAAGTCTCCAGGGGTAGCTACAGCTTTTGCGCTTTTCTTAATGAGTTTTGGCGGTATTCCACTCACCGCTGGATTTATTGCAAAATTCTCGATATTTACCGCTGTCTATGCCACGGGAAATATTGCAATCCTCGTCGTTGGTGTGCTTTCTAGTGCTATTGCGCTCTTCTTCTATCTTCGAGTAGTACTTATTATGTTCTTCAAAGAACCAACCGATGACACCGTAACAGTTGCGGTTCCATCATTCTTGGTCTCGTCGGGAATCGTGATCTGCTTTGTCGCTACCCTGGTATTAGGTGTGTATCCAAACCTGCTCTTTAACTTAGCCAACACTATGACCACGCTGGTGCCTTAATTAATTGCCGTTAATCCCCATTGATTTCTTGGAACGGATCTGATTCACCTCGGGGTTCTGGGTGATCATAAAAGTCTTTAATAATGGGAATTAAAAGATGTGGTTTTACTTTATGAGTTGCATGCGGCGATCCCGGAATTATTGCCAGCCTCCCGTTAGGTAAGGCTTGAAATAAATCAACACCGTGGTGGGGATTAAATGGTTCGTCATCCCCGTTAACAACTAATACTGGGCAGGTAATTGTGGAAAGTTGCTCAATGGTCATGTTTGGTTCAGTAGCCCAAACCTCGTGTGCTTTTTGAATTATTAAGTCGAGCATTTCGGGGGAGTCGGGTGAACGCTCGGCGAATTCGGCGCGGTTTTCATCGGTCACAATCACCTCGCCACCCAAAGTTAATTCGGCGTCCCAGGTGTAATTGGTTCCCGTTGCAATAATTGAAAGCACTAAATCCGGCCGCGCGATCGCCACCAGGAGGGCGATAATTCCGCCATCACTGTGCCCAAGTAGGTGTGCAGGTTCTGCAATCACATCTTCAAGATAGGCAATTGCTTCATCTCGTTGGAACTCAAAATGGTAAAAGCCTTCACGAATTCCGGTTCGACCGTGCGCGGTTCGGTCATATCCGTAGACATGGAAGCGATCTTCAACTGCAGGCAAAATATGATAATCAAAGTTCTCGGTGGCACTCAAACCGCCGTGTAGAAGAAGTAGTGGCTCACCTTTATTGGGGTATTCAACGCTCCACGTTTGATGTCCCCGCAGGTTGATGTAACTCATGAGGCTAGAGCGAATCCATGATGTGGCGATTACCGCGATCGAAGGTGAAGTAGTTCCAACTCCAGTCCGCGATCGTGCCAATGCGGTTTCTGCCGCCCATAAGGTAGAAAAGGTGAAGGAAGAGCCAGCCGAACCAGGCAATTGGTCCGCTGACTTTAATTTTCTTGACCTGAAGGATCGCCTTGTGACGTCCAATCGTGGCCATTGAACCCTTGTCCTTATAAACGAACTCCTTGAGATCTTGACCCTTACTGACGCGCCTAATCTGATCGGCAACAAATCGACCCTGTTGCATTGCGACAGGAGCTACCTGGGGTAAGAAGCGACCATTTGCTCCGCGCGCACCCGCGCAGTCACCAACGGCCCAAACATATGGATAATGCGCAACCTGCATTGTCTGGTCAGTTTTAAGGCGCATTCCCTCTGTTGGGATATTAAGGTCATAGATTGCTGGAGAAGAAGTAACACCTGCAGCCCAGACCATGATGTGGGCGCGCATCGAGGTGCCGTCTGCAAAGTTTATTTGGCCTGATTCAAGAGATTTAACGGCAGTCTTGAGCATCACCGTGACGCCAAGTTTTTCGAGTTCGGTTTTAGCTTTGGCGGTGAGCGACTCATCAAACATGGGAAGCAGGCGTGGTCCCGCCTCGATAAGGAAGACATCTATATTCGCGGCGGCTTCGGATTGATCACTGCGAAGCGGTCCTTTAATGAGTTCTCCCATCGCTCCTGCCATTTCGACACCTGTGGGGCCTCCACCGACAACAACGACTTTGAGGCGAGTGTCATCTTGGAAGCGACAGAGATCTTCGTAACGGCGCATAATTTCGGAGCGGATATTTAAAGATTCATGAATTGATTTCATGCCTAAGCCAAATTCGTGAACTCCAGGGATTCCAAAGTCCGCGGTTACTGAGCCAAGGGCTACGACCAGGTGATCGAAAGGGATTACCTCACTGCTATCGAGCTTCACGGTCTTGTTTTTGTGATCGATGGAGATGGGAGAACCCATATGGAAGCGACCGCCGGTTTTGCGTAGCGCCCCACGAATTGGATAGGCGATGTGATCTGCAGCAATTCCCGCAGTAGCTACTTGATAAAGAAGTGGCAGAAAAGTTTGATAATTATTTCGATCAATGACCGTAATGTCTGCGTCGTGGCCCAGCGCTTCAGCCGTGGCGAGGCCTCCGAAGCCTCCACCTAGGATTACAACACGTGGTTTCGCCATGGACCTATCCTTTTTCAACTCTAAGTTTTCATATCTCCAGATTGAAGTAGTAAGTCTACTGTTTATCACATGGCCGCAACTCCTGAGCACTTAATTCCAGAGATGAGAAGGGTACTTGTGACCGGCGCCTCAGGTTACGTAGGAAGTCGATTGGTAACTACTCTTTTGAGCCAGGGTTTCCTTGTTCGAGTATTGGTTCGAGATCCCGCAAAAATCGTTGGTCAACCTTGGTACCCGAACGTTGAAGTGGCAGTTGGAAGTGCAACTGAGCATTCAGAAATTTATCCAGCACTTAGAGATGTACATACAGCATTCTATTTACTTCACTCAATCGGTGCGGGACCGCGGTTTGACGAAGTTGAACAGAAGATGGCGCTTACCTTTGGCCAAGCTTCCAAGGACGCACAGATCAAGCAGATTATTTACCTCGGAGGAATTGTTAGCAACGGAAGCAACAAAGCAAGCCAACACTTAGCTTCGCGAGCGAATACAGGGAATTGTTTGGCAAAATTTGGGGTCCCCGTTCTTCAGTTGCGCGCCGGAATTATCATTGGGTCTGGATCCGCTTCCTTCGAAATGATCCGACATATGACTCATAGATTGCCCGTCATGATTACGCCGAAGTGGGTAAATAATCGCACCCAGCCAATCGCAATCAGAGACGTTCTCTACTACCTTTCCAAAGCTGCGGCGCTTGAAGATCCACTATCGGGAGTTTTTGATATCGGTGGACCAGATATCTTCACATATGCAAACTTGATTGAAGAGTTTGCCCGAATTTCGAAATTGCGAAAACGCATAATTATCAAAGTTCCATTTTTGTCGGTTTGGTTATCGAGTTTATGGATTGGCTTGGTGACACCCGTGCCAGTGGCGCTCGCTCGCCCACTCGTGGGTTCTTTAGTGAACGAATCTATTGTCGATCAAACGCATGCGATCACCAAGATTATTGCTCCGCCGGCTTCAGGTTTGTTGACTGTTGATAAAGCATTCGAGTTGGCTCTTTCAAAAGTAGAGCATCATCAAGTTGAATCACGATGGTCCGATGCCAGTGCGATTATGCCACCATGGCAAAAGACGCAATCAGATCCGGCTTGGGCGGGTGAAGCCGAATTTCATGATGAGCAAATTAATTTCACAGATGTTTCTTTGACATCGCTCTGGCAGAGCATCGAAGAAATAGGTGGTGAACGCGGTTGGTATGGGGCGGATATCTTGTGGTGGTTCCGCGGATTGCTGGATCGATTGATTGGAGGTGTTGGACTTCGGCGCGGACGTCGCGATCCAAAATTCTTACGCCAAGGAGAGAGTTTGGATTTTTGGCGAGTGGAAACCCTGCGAGCCAATCACGAATTAACTCTCTATGCAGAGATGATCCTCCCCGGTAAGGCTTGGTTGCAATTTATCGTTGAGGAAGTGGAACATGGTGGCCGAATCGTCCGGCGGTTAACACAACGAGCAAGTTTTCAACCTAAAGGCGTTGGCGGACGACTTTATTGGGTAGCGGTATTGCCATTTCATCGATTAATTTTTCCAAGGATGGCCAGAAATATAATTAAAGAGGCAAGAAGTAAGGATCTTCATACGGGCAACACGACGCGGCAAGAGTGATTGCTTCTCCGAAAATGTCGGGTAGTGCATTTAGTATCAAGACATGGAATTGCAACCGATCGAAGCCAAATCAGAAGCGTCAGCGGCCGGTGGCCTAACCGAGCTTGAACTTCGGATTTTGGATTTCGAGCGGCAGTGGTGGCGGTATGCCGGGGCTAAGGAATCCACCATCAAGGAACTCTTTGATCTGACCCCTCCCGCTTATTATCAGCTCCTCAATAACCTGATCGACCGGGAAGCGGCGCTCCTTAGCCAACCAATGCTGGTTAAGCGACTACGGCGGCTACGTGAGGCCCGTACTGAGGCTCGGGCGGCTGGTTTTCGCCTTTAAATCCGCTTCCACCTGGTCTATCCCCCGCTGCGTCTCCCGTTTGGCACGCCCAAGCGCCTTTCGATAGAGTTTGGTTAGCACTCTCGCCCCTACTCTGCTAATTCGCAGAAACAGGGCGAGCGGTGGAAATCCACGGATTCTGAACATATTGAAAAAGGGAGCACATCATGGCCGTTGCCATTAAGCCACTTGAAGATCGCATCGTCGTTAAGGCCAGTGAGGCCGAACAGACCACAGCATCAGGTCTGGTCATTCCAGATACTGCTAAAGAGAAGCCGCAAGAAGGCACAGTAGTTGCCGTTGGCCCAGGTCGTTTTGACGATGGCGTACGTACTCCAATGGATGTAAAAGTCGGAGACGTAGTTCTGTATAGCAAGTACGGTGGAACAGAAGTCAAGTACAACAACGAGGAATACCTTGTTCTTTCTGCCCGCGATGTTCTAGCAATCATTGAGAAGTAAGCGACATGGGTAAAACATTAGCTTTCGATGAAAGCGCTCGTCGCGCGATGGAACGTGGCGTCAATATTCTCGCCGATACCGTCAAAGTAACTCTAGGACCTCGTGGTCGTAACGTAGTTCTCGCTAAAGGCTACGGTGCACCATTGATCACAAATGATGGCGTCACAATTGCCAAAGAAATTGAACTTGAAGATCCGGCCGAAAACATGGGTGCGCAACTCGTTAAGCAAGTTGCCGAAAAAACCAATGACGTTGCCGGAGATGGAACAACCACGGCTACAGTTTTGGCGCAAGCAATGGTTCGCGAAGGTCTTCGAAACCTCGCTGCCGGGGCTCAACCAATGGATATTAAGTTCGGTATCGAAGCCGCAGTAAAAGCTATTTCAGAAGAGTTGAAGAAGAATTCAATTCCAGTTTCGAGCAAAGATCAGATTGCAGATGTTGCAACGATTTCAGCACAAGATAAGGCGATTGGTGACTTAATCGCAGATGCGATGGATAAAGTCGGCAAGGATGGCGTAATCACTGTTGAGGAATCTTCAACGACCGGTCTTGAACTCGATTTCACAGAGGGAATGCAATTTGATAAGGGCTACATCAGTCCTTATTTCGTTACTGATTCTGATCGCATGGAAACAGTGCTTGAGGATGCCTTTATCCTGATTTCAGGGCAGAAAATTTCTTCGCTCTCAGACATCCTTCCAGTACTCGAAAAAGTAGCTCAGGCAAATAAGCCACTTTTGATTATTGCCGAAGATGTTGAAGGCGAAGCGCTTTCTACTCTCGTCGTTAATCGCATGCGTGGAACATTCACTTCAGCTGCTGTAAAAGCCCCTGGTTTTGGCGATCGCCGCAAATCAATGCTGCAAGATATTGCGATCTTGACCGGTGGTCAGGTCATTACCTCTGAAGTTGGCCTGAAGTTGGATCAAGTTACTTTGGATCTACTTGGAAAGGCACGCCGCGTTGTTATCACCAAGGACGCAACAACAATTGTTGATGGCGCTGGAGATAAAGGCGAAGTTGCTAATCGTGTTAACGAAATTCGCAACGAACTTGCAACGACCGATTCCGAATGGGATCGCGAAAAACTTCAAGAGCGCGTTGCAAAACTCGCTGGAGGAGTGTGTGTGATCAAGGTTGGTGCACACACCGAAGTTGAACTCAAAGAAAAGAAGCACCGTTTAGAGGATGCAATCTCTGCTACTCGCGCAGCAGTTGAAGAAGGCATCGTTGTGGGCGGAGGCGCTGCACTTGTTCACGCCGCTGCCGCACTTGAAGGGGATCTTGGCTTTGAAGGCGATCGCGCCGTTGGCGTACGTTTAGTTCGTAAGGCTTGCGATGAGCCACTACGTTGGATCGCAGAGAATGCGGGACACGAAGGCTATGTTGTAGTAGCTAAGGTTCGCTCATTAGCTCCTAATGATGGCTTCAATGCCGCCACTGATATCTATGAAGATCTCGTAAAAGTTGGCGTGATTGATCCAGTGAAGGTAACTCGTTCTGCATTGGCAAATGCTGCTTCGATTGCCGCAATGTTTATCACCACCGAAGCTCTTGTGTATGAGACTCCTGAAGACGAACAGCGTGAGCAAGCCGCTTCACATGGCCATTCACATGGACCCGGCGGACACAATCACTAATTAGTACAGGTAGAGAACCCCGGTACCTCTTAATACGGAGGAGCCGGGGTTTTTCCTTTGAGCTTCCCGCTTCTCTGGCACTGATCATGTAGACACCCAACTCAGCCCGCTTTGGAGTACCTTGCACTGGTGTTGAAACGGGGAAATGGAATGACTAAGTTGAATTCAAGATCAAAAATTTTTCTCGTGACAGCAGTCATATCTTTTCTGGCACTTGTTTCTCTCGCAAAACTCGCCACGTCTCACCACTCTCTGAATCCCCTAAAACACCCCGCCACTCATTCTGCGGCATCCACTCCGACCTCTCCTTCGGGTACCACGTCAGTTCTTAATGACTACCCTCCTTCGAGATTCCAATCTCGTAGACCAACGGAGGTCACTGGATTACAAATTCTCTTCGTAAGCAAGAAAAATACCGCGGAACTCTCTTGGAACCCCAATCCTGCTGGAGAGGGTGTTGACTCTTACGCTTTGTACTACTACTCGAGCGCGATGCTTTACCCCTCCGGGGCCAGTGTTGGAGTACTAGCCGCAGTGGTAAAAACGACAACCTTGAGTACGAAAATCGTTGGAACCGACGGACCCCTTCTGGAAGCAGGTCAGCCTTACGGTGCGAATGAAATTCCAACATGTGATAACGCAGATAACTGCACTCAGCCAGATCAAATCTCTATCTGGGTGATCGCGCACAATAAGTATGGTTGGGGCGACAATGACGCGGCGACGCCGAATCCCGATGAAAATCCCGCAAATTTTTCTCCGCTCTCGTTCAATCAAATGAAACAGTTAAAAACTCCGCAAGTCACAAGGGTTGCCCTTTCCGAACTTGATCCGAATTTCAGCACTGGTTCTTTACCCACCTATCTGGGCGGAAACAACGTCGACTCACTTTCGAACACGCCTCCACCAAATTCTCCCTGGGTTGTTCCATGGATACCAGAAGGTGATTCTCCCTTATCGCGTTTTCAACCAGGTAGACCAACGATAGTTAAAGGATTGAAACTGGACTCGATAGATGAAAGAGACAAGCTTTTAATCCTGTCGTGGAATGCGAATCCCGCCTCCGAAAAAGTTGACGAGTATGCAGTTTATGCTCGGGGGTCACAGTGTGCAGACGATTATTGTCCTACAACTCTGCTTACTGTTGTAAAGGGAACGACGCTAAAAGAACCGATAAATTTCCGAGGACAGACCGGATTTAATGATCCCACTGATACGCCCGGATATATTTCATTTACCCCAAATAGTCTTTACAGTTTCTCGATAATCGCGCACAACAAGAATGGTTGGGGTGACAACGACCCGAGCGTACCTAATCCTGATCAAAATGAAGACGACTTTAGGAAATTAACCCCAAATCAAATGGAACGGGCAACTACGCTACCAACTGAAATTAACGTTGACGTTCCATGCACGGCGCTAATTACTGGAGCGACTGGTTGCTCGACTAATCCTTAGTGCAAAAAGGGAACCGAACTGTCGATACGACCAGGAGTTTTTTTAATACCTAAATTTATGAAGCAGGAGTGAGAATAATTTCGCGACGGTTATATCGTTCGTTCTGCTCACTAATAGCTAGGCGATCATCTTCTGAAAGACCACCCCAAATCCCATATGGCTCTTGGACGGCAAGGGCGTGCTTTCGGCAGGCGGCGATAACCGGACACGTCGCGCAGACCGCCTTGGCGGTTGCCTCACGATTTGCCCGACGCGGACCTCGTTCGCCATCTGGATGGAAGAACATCTCTGTGGGTAGGTCGCGGCAGGCGCCCTGGTATTGCCATTCCCATTCAGATGCGACGGGACGTGGAAGCCTTGAAATTTCAGCCATGATGCCCTCCTTCTTCCTAAGCCCCGACTATACAATCGATTCATAGGTTGTTCAACCAAAAGTTCTTAGAATTGAGTGATATCCCTCTCTTTTAGTAACACTTCAAGTGGCAGAAATAGTCCCGTTCCACGACTATTAGCCCATGTTTCCTGAGTCGCAAGCAGCCCTTGCCGACTCGCACCACCCCGATTTGGGGCGTTTGACCGTATCTGCAGTAGCTCGCCGGCTTGGAATCGCTCCAGGAACGCTTCGCACCTGGGATAGGCGTTACGGGTTAGGTCCGAGTGAGCATTGCATGGGGGCGCACCGAAAGTACAGTTCTGAGGATCTGGCAAGACTCCGTTACATGCACAAGCTAGTCGTCTCTGGGGTCACGCCGAGTGAAGCGGCCCGATTGGCAGTTGCGCATTCGGCTGAGTACTTGGACTCCGAGCTAGCTTCGCTGCAATGTATCGATGCTCAGCTCGTTAAAGCACTCTTCCGATTAGCCCAAATTCTCGACCGGAAATCCCTTGATTCTGAAATTCGTGTTCAGCTCGCGAAACATGGGGTTGAGGCCACCTGGGTGAATGTCCTCGTGCCGTTACTTTGCCTCATTGGTGACGAGTGGGAAAAAACCGGTGAA
>CAIYQS010000143.1 GCA_903928395.1 uncultured Actinomycetes bacterium
GTTACATCTTGTTGGCCGTGCAATTACGGAAAAATGAATTACACGCTTGAGCAAATTGGAATAGAGAATCCCCTCTTGAGGTCCCCACTCCCGATGGAACTCCCCATCGAAATTCTTGTAGGAAATTCGAGGTGAAGGACGTTCAATCTCTCAGAATTGCTAACTGGAACGTTCAAAGAGCCCTCCCTGGCAAATCAAAATTCGAAAAAATAACTGAAATGATTTCCACACTTGAAAATGACATTTGGTTTCTGACCGAAACTCACGAAACCCTCTCTCCCGATAATAGGTTTTACTCTACTTTTTCGTCTACCCCTGATCGTATAAGTGCTGCTGGCGAACGCTGGACTGCAATCTGGTCTAGATGGCCTATGACAACACTTGAAAAATATGTATCAAATCCAGCTCGATGTGTGGCGGGACTAATTCCGAATTCACCTTTCGGGACGTTGATCGCATACGGGACGATTTTGCCTTGGAACGGAGATCGAGTAACTCCAAATAATGGCAATTTTCTGGCATACAAGGCTGAACTAAACGCGCAAAGATCTGATTGGGAACGCATTAGGACGAATTTTCCAGAAGCGATAGTCATATTGGCAGGCGATTTTAATCGGAGCCTTGCTGAAGAACACTATTACGGTTCGAATAGTAAGAGACATATTCTCGAAGAAACTTTACGCCAGACGAATTTCAAAATTTTAACTTCAAACAAAAATGATCCGGTGTATCGGGATTTTCATCCAAATGCCTGTATTGATCATATCTGCATATCTGACAACAGTGGATTGCAATTAATATGCTCAGATCGTTGGCCAGATTCACCAAATCTTTTATATGCTCCCTCAGATCACTATGGAATCCGTGTTGAGCTAACTGGGCTCGCTCGCTAGCGATTGCGAATGATTTTTCTCCGACGCCGAAAAGCATGTACCAATAAATCGATAAGAAGGAGCACTCCAAATATCGCGTGCCATCTGACTCTTGTTGGGTGACCGAGCCGCCAATCCCAAATCCCAGAGATAAGCATCCCTAAAGTCAAGATTACTAGTGCAAGGTCATTAAGCGCTTTTCGATAAATCGCGGTTAAAATCTTTTTTACCTTCGAGAGTTGCTTTAGCAGACCTTTGAATTGGTCCCACCGCTGAAGGAGATGTATGGCAACGAAGGGGACAAAAGCAAAGCCCACAAATTCGTGAATTGTCAGTTGTCGTTGAAATGCTATCGATATTGCTGCGGTCCAATACATAAAGACGTAGACGATCCAACGACGTCTTAAGAGTGTTGCAGCTTTTCCATCATTAGCCATTGGGTGATTTTCAGATCTAGCGCTTGGGAACCTTTACGCCTTTGGGCATTGGTCCTTTAGGGATAGGCATGTTCATTCCACCTACACCCTTGAGGCGATTGCGGACTTCACGTAGTTGAGCTTTAGATAATTTGTTGGGGAATTTCTTGACTGTCTTTTGGAGTTTGCGAAGGGAAACAGCTCCTTCGTAGTCACCAACGAGAAGTTGATGAACTGGGACACCAGGTACGAATCGTTCAATCTTTTTCTTTTCATCATTCAATAACGCCCGGACGGCTGGGGTACCCTCGCCGACCAAGATGATTCCGGAACGACCAACTGTCCGGTGGACCATGTCTTGGTTGCGTGATGCGTTTACTGCTGGTGTAGTTGTAAAACCCTTGCGAATCGACATCAAGACACTGGCACCGGCTCCGGTTTGACCCTCAATAGAAGAGAAAGCTGCGGTGTTGGCGAAGCGAGTGAAGGTGAAAAATGCAAAGAGAAGTGCGAGTGGGATTGAAAGAATTCCAAAGTAGAGGGGATGTCCTAGTCCTTTGCCGCCAAAGAAACCACCGATGAGTACAACGACGAACACCAGTCCACACCAAGCGTAAGCGATTGGCTTTTCACGGCGAACTAATCCAAAGGCGTCCTTAAGGACCGCTAATTGACCTTGCTTCTCTGGTTCAGCCATTGTCTTGCTCCTTCGATTTTTCGCGCTCGGCATGTAATTCTTCGGACGTCATTGCAGTGCCACCTAAGCGGGCTGGAGCCCACCATTGGCCTTCATGTGAGTGAGGATAATTGGA
>CAIYQS010000144.1 GCA_903928395.1 uncultured Actinomycetes bacterium
CCACCTTCGATGTTCCGCTGGGTACCGTTTGTGGTTTCGTGGGACCTAACGGCTCGGGCAAAACCACAACTATTCGGATGTTGCTTGGCTTGATTCAACCGACTGGTGGAACTGGAACCGTCCTTGGAGAAAGCATCGCTCACCCTGAGCGGTATCTGCCGAAGGTTGGCGCCATGATCGAAGGTCCTGCCTTCTATCCAGCGCTGAGCGGATCCGAAAATCTCAAAGTTCTAGCTTCACTGGGGGGTTTTCCTTCAGACCGTGTCTCGCTTATGCTCGAAAAGGTCGGCTTAGGTGATCGTGGCGGATCAAAATATAAAACGTACTCGTTGGGAATGAAGCAGCGCTTAGGTATCGCAGCGGCGCTACTTCCCAATCCAAAACTTTTGGTTCTTGATGAGCCAACCAATGGTTTGGATCCATCTGGAATCCAAGAGGTAAGAAATTTAATTAAGGATCTTGCAAGTGATGGAACAAGTGTCTTCGTTTCATCACATCTTTTGTCCGAACTTGAAATGATTTCAGAATCGTTAGTTATGTTGCGGGAAGGAAAAGTACTTTTTGCTGGGCGCACGAAAGATTTGTTATCAGCGCAAACGGCGACGCTCGTGGCTCGACCTGAATTTCCTGTCGACCTAAATACTCTGGTCGAAATCGCCACAAAGCATGGCCACGTTGCGTCAGTGGCGGATGGAGCCGTGCACATCATCGGGAATGCCGAATGGGGTGCAACGTTTAACCGTTTAGCTTTTAATGCTGGAGTTACGCTTTCTGCGCTTAGCGCGACTCAGCCAACACTTGAAGAAACTTTCTTTGAAATGACAGGGGAGTAAGCATGTTTCATGTGATGCGAGCCGAACTTCGTAAACTCCGGCGCCCAACTCTTCTGATTTCTACAATCTTGGTCGTTTCAGCGTTAACAGCGTTATTTACTTCAATAGTTTTCTTGCGAGCAAATTCTGGCCAAGGGAATGGTCAACGCGGAGAAATCATTTCTCCGGCCACCTTGAGCCAAGCCGCCGGTTTGGTTTACGGTTTTAAAATAGTTTCTTTCTTCTTAGGGATTACTGCACTATGTGTCTTTGCATCGCAGACCGCGCAGGAATACACATTGGGAACACTTCGAAATCTTTTAGTGCGTCAACCTTCTCGTATGAAGATATTAGCTGGTAAATATCTTTCGATGATTATTTTCGCTATCGCACTTGTATTCATTGATGCGGTAGTAGCAATTGGAACTTCACTCGGTCTAGCTTCGCATGCAAAGGTGACCACGACAGCATGGTTCACCGCCTCCGGACTTTCCTTGCTTGGAAAAACTTTTGCCAATGTCCTGATGACAACGATTGCTTTTGGAACTTTTGGAATGATTCTTGGATTGCTCTTTCGCTCCCCGATTAGCGCCATTGCCACTGGTGTTATTTGGTCATTGATTCTAGAAAGTATTCTGGGTGCCGTGGTTTCGAGCACATTAAAATGGTTGCCAGGGCAGAACTTTGACAATATTGCACAGGGCGGATCAGATACCGTGAGTTATCACTGGTCATTATTGCTTTCTGGGAGTTATCTCATCGTCGGATTTACGATTGTTGCCGTTCTTTTTAAACAGCGTGATGTAGCCAACTAAAACACAGGGAATTCTCATTAGGTAAATGGGGGTTTCGCCTCTAGTTATCACTTATCCTTAACTGTTACTTCCTCACGAATGGCTGGTTCTTTTATGATTTTTCGGCATGTAAAGATCGTGGCGCTACTTGCCAGCCTTCTCATGTCGATTCCGACAGTCTCGCTAGCAGCAACTCCTACCGCAAAACCGAAGCCAAAAATTACTGCACCGACAAAGGCACAAATTGCTGCAGCTCAAGCTTCTGAAAATGCGAAAGCCGCCGCTGCCGCCTCCGCCGCAACTCAACTAGCGTCTGCTCAGAATGTACTTCAACAACTCACTGCAGTTACAAATCACAAACGGGCTCAACTAGCTTCTGCGCAAGCCGCATTAGTGGTTGCAACTGGTCAGTCAAACCTCGCGACAGCACACGCTGCGCTTACCCAAGTAGCAGTGGCGCAGGCAAATAAAACAATCGGGCGAATGGCAGCTAACGCTTACATTATGGGTGGCGGCTTCACCACACTTAATAGCGTTTTAGAATCCAATGGTCCGCAAGATTTAATCGATAGATTGAGCATTCTCAACCAAGTAGGTTCCTCAGATGCTGTGGCGCTAGCGCGTTACAAATCTGCGCTCGTGATTGCGCAAGCGGCGCAAGCTGCCGCCACAAAAGCAAAGAATGTTCAAGCTGCCGCCACTGCCCAAGTTGCTGCTGCTAAGGCAGCAGCCGTTGCCGCGCAATCCGCCCAGGCTGCAGAAGTTGCAAAATTGCGAGCGGTTCAAGCACAGTTGATGGCAGAACTTGTTAAGGCTCGAAATGTTCGAATTACATTGCAGCAACAATTAGCGCTCTGGGAACTCGAGCAATCAAGTGCAAATACCGCTGCTCATACAAAAGGGCAAGCAAAGATTTGGCCCGATCGAGGATTTAAAGGTCGTACAACGACTCGTGGAACCGACGCGCTTCGCACAAAAGCGCTCGCCTATGCAAGAGCGCAAGTGTTGGCTCGCAAGCCCTACGTGTGGGGCGCCCAGGGCCCAAATAGTTTTGACTGTTCGGGTTTGGTGTATGCAGCATATAAAGCAGCTGGTTTGGGCTGGCCAAACTGGTCGAGGCTTAACGCGGCTCTGTACTTTGTAGATACTGAACGTGTTCCACTTGCAAACCTCATTCCGGGGGATCTCCTCTTTTATTCGTATGATGGTTCAGTTCAAAATATCCATCACATCACCATCTATGCGGGCAACGGCATGATGTGGGAAGCAAATTCAACGCGTACCGGGCTCCTCTTTTCGAGTATGTATAGCGTTCCGGGTTTAATGCCTTCAGGTGGTCGGGTTTAAATACAATATCTTTTAAATACATCTTTTAAATACAATATCTTTTAAATACATCTTTTAAATACAATAAGAACCGTGAAGGCAACACCGGCGACGCTGGCAATTCGACAAGCGGTGCGACCATGGGTGTTGGCCGCTGATGCGCGGATCCTCATCGGAGTTTCCGGAGGAGCAGATTCCTTAGCGCTAGCCGCCGCGACCGCAGCAGAGGCTCAGGGTGCTGGGATAGAGCTAATTGCCATCATCATTGATCACCAACTCCAGACTGGATCCGACCGTGTCGCTGCGAGCGCTCGGGAAGCGCTGCATCGAATTGGAGTTGAGACTGTAGAAATCATCGCGGTCGATGTTGAGTTGACCGATGGAATGGAGAGTTCTGCCAGACGGGCTCGCTATCTGGCATTTGATGCCGCCATTCTTAAGTATCAACCAGACTACTTTTTCCTTGCCCACACGAAGAACGACCAAGCAGAGACCGTACTTTTGGGTTTAGCTCGTGGGTCAGGTACTCGATCGCTATCTGGTATCGCAGAAATAAACGGCACCTTCGTTCGCCCAATTCTTGGGTTGGACCGTGAAACGACGACCATGGCATGCGCGGAAAACGGGGTTGTACCCTGGGAAGATCCTCACAATTCCGATCTGAGCTATGCCCGGGTTCGGGTTCGAAGCGCGGTTCTTCCGGTTTTAGAAGACAATTTGGGGCCAGGAATTATCGAAGCGTTGGCTCGGAGTGCAAAGATTCTTCGAGAAGATGCCGATGCCTTAGATCAACTGGCCGAAGAGTATTTTCTCGCGCTGGCGACCCCCCTGGACCTCGATATTGCCACCCTAGCGAGGCTCCCAAAGGCAATTCGGATAAGAGTGCTCCGGTTGGCCATATTTGGGGCCGGAACCCCCTTGGGATCGCTTTCGGCTGATCATATGGCACCGATTGAGGCGCTGATCACGGATTGGCACGGGCAGGGTGAGGTATCTCTTCCAGGTGGTGTGAAGGTAGCCCGGATTTCGGGCAGACTTTCGCTCTTACGGTAGGGCACTGAGCAGTAGGTCCGGGAAGACCGGGAACATAGGGAACACCGAGAGCATCGACAAAGAAGGAGCAAAGTGAATTTAGCGACCGCAGGTAAAGATATCGATCGCGTCATAGTTTCGGCTCCAGAAATACATGCACGCCTAAAGGAAATCGCACTCGAAGTTGAGCGCGATTACGCCGGGCGCGATCTTTTAGTGATCGGTATTCTTAAAGGTGCCGTGATGACGATGGCAGATTTTGTGCGTTCGCTCAACCGTCATGTAGAAATGGATTGGATGGCTGTAACGTCATATGGATCCGGTACAAAGTCCAGCGGTGTCGTTCGCATTCTGAAGGATTTAGATAGAGATATTTCGGGTCGCGATGTTTTGATCGTCGAAGATATTGTTGACACGGGGTTGACTCTTGCCTGGCTCAAATCAAACTTGCAATCTCGGGGAACTAAGAGCGTCGAAATTTTCACTATGTTGCGTAAACCAGAAGCAGCAAAGGTGGATGTTGAAGTCAAATATGTTGGCTTTAATATTCCCAACGAGTTTGTCGTTGGTTACGGCTTGGATTACGGCGAAAAATATCGCAATTTGGATTTCATCGGAATCTTAGCTAAAGAGGTTTATTCCTAATCCCACATCCCTAAAAGGAATATTTTATTAAGCAAGAAAGTTATACCCAAGAGGTTATCCCCAAAAAGATATAGAGATGAGCGATGGCAGATAAGAAGAAGACAGTACAACGCAAGCGGTTACGCAAGTTGATGCGGGGACCCTTGTTCTGGATAGTCCTTGCACTGATTCTTGTTGTTGCTTTGGGACGCATTTCTGGAAGCGGTGCAACCTTTACTCAGGTTGATACTTCGATTGTGTTAGCCGAAATCTCGCAAGATAAAGTCGATTCGGCGCTAGTGATAGATAAAGACCAGAAGATCCAAATTATTTTAAAGAGTGGAAATTCCTATCAAGGTTCAACTCACCTGCAAGCGTCTTATCTTGCGAATGAAGAACCACAGATAACAGAACTACTCACCAGCAATCCGCCGGCAAAAGCCTGGAATGTTAAAGTTCCCACTACTTCATTTCTTGAATCGCTTTTCTTTAGCTTTGCACCATTTCTGCTAATAGGGTTTTTGCTGCTCTTCTTTATGTCGAATTCGCAGGGCGGAAATCGAATATTCTCCTTCGGAAGATCTAAAGCGAAGTTGCTTTCGAAAGAGGCGCCAAAGACCACCTTCGCAGATGTTGCAGGCGCGGACGAGGCTGTCGCCGAACTCCGTGAAATAAAGGACTTTTTAGCCGAACCAAAGAAGTACCAAGATATTGGAGCAAAAATTCCCAAAGGTGTACTCCTCTATGGACCTCCCGGGACTGGTAAGACTCTCCTGGCTCGAGCAGTCGCAGGGGAAGCGAACGTTCCTTTCTTCTCAATATCAGGATCAGAGTTCGTCGAAATGTTTGTTGGCGTGGGAGCTTCACGTGTACGCGACCTCTTTAACCAGGCGAAGGAGGCGGCTCCCGCAATAATTTTCGTTGACGAAATCGATGCTGTTGGTCGTCAACGCGGAGCCGGTCTTGGTGGTGGAAACGATGAACGCGAACAAACACTCAACCAACTTTTAGTTGAGATGGATGGTTTTGAAGCAAACACTCAAGTTATTTTGATTGCTGCAACCAACCGACCAGACGTTCTTGATCCCGCAATTTTGCGACCAGGACGCTTCGATCGACAAATTCCGGTTGATAGACCCGATTTACTAGGTAGAAAATCAATTTTGGAAGTGCACGCCAAAGGTAAGCCAATTGCAAAGAGCGTCGATCTCGGTGAAATCGCTAAGCGGACACCTGGATTTACTGGCGCTGACTTAGCAAATGTATTAAATGAAGCCGCACTCTTGACCGCAAGAGAAAATGCCAAAGTGATTACCACCATGGCTCTTGATGAATCAATTGATCGAGTCATGGCTGGACCACAACGCAAGAGCAGATTAATGACTGAGGAAGAGCGACGCATAACTGCTTATCACGAGGGAGGGCATGCGCTCGTGGCTCATGCGCTGCCAAATACTGATCCCGTTCATAAAATTACCATCATGCCTCGAGGTCGAGCTCTTGGTTACACCATGGTCCTTCCAGATGAAGATCGATACGCCACAACTCGCAATCAAATGCTGGATCAACTTTCTTATTCCCTTGGTGGTCGCGCTGCAGAAGAGTTGATCTTCCATGATCCAACCACTGGTGCCTCCAACGATATTGAAAAGGCCACCAACCTGGCGCGCGCGATGGTTACCCAATACGGAATGACCGAAAAAATTGGCGCTATCAAGTTTGGCACCGGCGACAGTGATCCATTCCTTGGACGCGATTACGGACATCAGCGCGACTATTCGGAAGAAATTGCCGGAGTTATCGATGAAGAGATTCATAAGCTCATTGAGAATGCTCACCAAGAGGCATTCAACATCCTTATTGATAATCGAGAGATATTAGATGCGCTAGTGGTTGAACTTCTTGAACGCGAAACACTCCTCAAAGACGACATTGAGCGGATATTCGCACATGTTAAGAAGGTGGGATCGCGGCCTGCATGGACAGGATCTCCAAATCGATCGCCTTCAAGTATCCCGCCAGTGGGACTTGTTGCGGCTAAGCCTCAGACGGACTCGGAAGCAAAGGCAGCTAAACGCCTTCCTAAACCACGTAAACCAAGGAAGCAATCTGCCGTTCAACCTCCCGCTCCAGTGACTCCTCCGCCGTCATCTCCTCCGGAAGCCCTTCCAGAAACCCCTCCGATATCTCCCGAGCAGGAATCGTCATGACCGATGAGATAACACCAGTCTCGATGGGGCCACAAGATGGACGAGCGCGCGCCGAATTTGATCAGGGACGAGCGGAGCGGGCCGTTACGGAAATGTTGCTTGCAATTGGCGAGGATCCTTCGCGAGATGGGTTGCGCGATACTCCCGCACGGGTGGCCAGGGCAATGCGTGAAAACTATTCGGGACTCTGGCAGAGCCCCGAAGAAATTTTAACAACGACATTTGATATCGGACATAAAGAATTAGTGATTGTTCGTGACATCGAAGTGTTTTCGCAGTGCGAACATCACCTGACACCATTTCATGGAGTTGCCCACATCGGTTATATACCCGGAGAAGCTGGGCGAATCACGGGCATTTCAAAGTTAGCCAGACTCGTTGATCTGTATGCGAAACGACCTCAAGTACAAGAGCGATTAACTACTCAAATAGCCGATGCCATCGTAGACATCCTTAAACCAGCTGGTGTAATCGTCATCATTGATTGTGAACACCTATGCATGTCGATGCGCGGCGTCAAAAAATCACAAGCGCGTACGACTACTTCTGCTGTTCGTGGACAACTTCGTAACGCGGCAACGCGCGCGGAAGCAATGGCGCTGATTACTGCATCAGATCGCTAATGGCTAAATCTGAGCGCACGCTAGTTATGGGTGTTCTCAATGTAACCCCAGATTCATTTGCTGATGGCGGAAGACATTTTGGATTTGAAAAGGCCATCACTCGCGCGAAGGAAATGCTGGCAGAAGGTGTTGACATTATTGATGTAGGCGGTGAATCAACTCGACCGGGTGCTGAGCGGATATCCAGTGAAATTGAACGCGACCGTGTTATCCCAGTAGTTTCCGAGTTGTGTGCTTTAGGCGCAACTGTGAGTATCGATACGACACGAGCAGAAATCGCAGGTGCTGCGATTGCTGTGGGAGCAACTATTGTGAATGATATTAGCGGTGGTTTGGCCGATCCCAAGATGGCAAAATTAATTGCAGATCACCCAACGATTCAGTTTGTTGTGATGCACTGGCGGGGAGAATCAAAAAATATGCAAGCCAGGGCTACCTACACCGACGTGGTGCAAGAAGTCCGTAACGAGTTATCTGAAAGGGTCGCATCCCTTGTTGATCAGGGCGTAAATCCGGAGCAATTAGTTCTGGATCCGGGCATTGGCTTTGCAAAGAACAGCGAACACAACTGGGAGCTATTGCGAAATATAGACCGAATTCAACTCTTGGGGTTTCCAGTTCTCGTTGGGGTATCGCGTAAACGCTTTTTAGGTGATTTAGTAGGGGCAGAGAATCCGGATGATCGAGAATTTGCAACTTTAGCTATCACGACAGAGATGGCTCGCAGAGGGGTTTGGGCAGTTAGAACACATAGCGTCAAGCCACAACTTGATGCAATCAAGGTAGTGGAGGAGTTGCACCAATGAGTGACTTTATTGAGATTATAGGAATTGCAGGTTTTGGCTACCATGGATTATTTGATCATGAACGGGTAAATGGTCAGAGTTTTAAGGTTGATGTAAAACTTGAACTCAAGAATAGAAAGGCCAGTAAGTCCGACGAAATTGCGGACGCAGTTGATTATTCCGAAGTTGTAAAGATCGTTCACGGGTTAATTAATGGCGATCCCGTTAATTTGATAGAACGATTAGCTCAGATAATTGCGAACACACTACTTAAGAAATTTCCATTAAAATCGGTGGAAGTTGTAGTGCACAAAGCAAACGCACCTGTTGGATTTCCAGTTGGAGATATTGCGGTTCGAATTAAACGAATCCGATGAAGGTAGTTATCGCGCTGGGATCGAATATTGGCGATACCAACTCTCACCTGCATCATGCGATTGCAGAATTGGCTAAGCATATTGATGTGAAAGCAGTTTCTAGTTTTTACAAAACCGCGCCTGTAGGGGGACCGGCTCAGGACGATTATTTAAATGCGGTTCTTATTGCGCAAAGCGAGATGGATCCCCTAGACCTACTCGTCATAATGCAAGAGATCGAAACTTTAGCTGGTCGAACTCGAGAGGTGCATTGGGGTCCGCGGACTTTGGACCTCGATCTAATAGCTTTTGGTGATCACAAGATTAACGAACCCCATCTTGAACTGCCCCATCCTCGTGCTCACGAGCGCACATTTGTGTTAGAGCCCTGGCTAGAAATTGACCCTGAGGCAGAGTTAACTGGGCATGGCTCCATCGCTGATTTATTAGCTGAACTTAGGCGCTAAACTTCTCTTCTTAGCCCGGTACCCCGAAAGGACTGGAGCACCATGAGAGATTCAATTGCATTCGTGCCAACAATGGGTGCGCTTCATGATGGCCATCTTGCGCTCATCAGGCGTGCTCGCGAATTGAGCTCTTCTGTCGTGGTTTCAATCTTTGTAAACCCTTTGCAATTTGAAAATCCCGATGATCTTGCCAAATACCCCAGGGATATTTCCGGGGATACCGCAAAAGCGCTTTCGGCAGGTGCAACGAGAGTCTGGGCTCCGACCTATGAAGAGATTTATCCAGGTGGGATTGAGCGACAGAGCGCTGGTTTGATCGGTTCGATCTTTGAAGGCAAGGAAAGGATCGGACATTTTGATGGAGTATTGACGGTCATTAAACGCTTATTCGAGCTGGTTGACCCTGATTGGGCGGTCTTCGGAGAAAAAGATTTTCAACAACTCTTTATCATTAAGAGATGGGTTCAAGAGAATCAAATACCTGTGGAAATTGTCGCCGTGCCCACCGTGCGAGGAGTTGACGGTGTTGCACTGTCGTCTCGAAATTCCAGGTTATCGCCCTCAGACCTGCTGGCTGCGCAAGTTATCAACCGAGCGCTTCGTTCAAAAAGCAGAGAAGAAATGCTAAGCACTTTGGCTACCGAACCAAGTTTTAAGTTGGACTATGCAGAAATAATTGATGAGGAAACCTTCGGACAGGTGAACTCAAGTACGAAACACAGTCGTGGGATTGTTGCGGGTTGGATCAATGGAGTCCGTTTAATCGACAACATGCCAATGGCGGAACATTAATGAAACTTTTTGCGGGAGTGCCAGGATGGACAACTCAGGCTGATGTAATAGTTATCGGATCCGGAGTTGCAGGTTTGACTACCGCGCTCAATGCTCGTGCCGCAAATCTTTCGGTACTTCTTGTTACGAAGGCACAGATTGACGAAGGATCGACCAAGTGGGCGCAGGGTGGAATAGCTGCAGCTCTTGGCCCAGGTGACACTCCAGATGAACATAAAACCGACACTCTTATTGCTGGTGCCGGCCTCTGTGATCTAGATGCTGTCAATGTTCTTGTAACAGAAGGTCCAGAAGCCGTGCGCAAGCTAATTGCTCGTGGCGCTGTCTTTGACAAATCTGAAAGCGGTGAAATAGCGCTGACTCGTGAAGGCGGTCATCATCGCAATCGAATCCTGCATGCAGGTGGAGATGCGACAGGGGCGGAAGTATCACGCGCGCTATTGGCCGCGGTACAAAATGACTCCGGGATTCAAGTGATTGAGCAGGCGTTAGTGATTGATGCGTTGTTATCTGATCAAGGAAGAGTGTGCGGTGTCACCCTTCATGTGATTGGTGTTGGTTCTAGTTCAGGTGTTGGACGAGCGTTAGCTAGGGCGGTGGTTATTGCAACCGGCGGACTAGGCCAGGTCTACTCACAAACCACTAATCCCTCGGTTTCGACAGGAGATGGGGTCGCCCTCGCATTACGGGCTGGCGCTGCGGTTGCCGACGTGGAGTTCATCCAATTTCACCCAACAGTATTTTGGCGTGACACTTCGGCAGCGGGACAACAACCACTTATTAGCGAAGCGGTTCGTGGTGAAGGTGCGATTTTACTCAACCATAAAGGCGAACGATTTATGGTCGCTGTTCATCCGCAAGGGGATCTTGCGCCGCGTGACATCGTGGCAAAAGAAATTTTCAATCAGATGCGCGAAGCCAACGTTCCACATGTTTGGCTCGATGCCACTCATGTGAAAGATTTTCAGGAGCGCTTCCCGACGATTTATGCCTCGTGCATGGCAAACGGAATTGACCCAGAAAAACAGTTGATTCCAGTTGCGCCGGCTTCGCATTATGCCTCGGGCGGCGTATTGGTAGATCTCGATGGTCAAAGTACAGTCCCCGGGTTATATGTATGTGGTGAAAGTGCGTGCACTGGGGCGCACGGCGCAAATCGGCTTGCGTCAAATTCTTTACTGGAGGGATTGGTTTTTGGAGCTCGAATATCCGAGCACATTTCACACCATTTGCCCGAGCAAGCAGAGCCCGCTGATGATTCTCATGAAAAGCGACTACTGATTGATCCTGCAATTCGAATCCCGCTTCAATTGGCGATGAGCGAAGGAGCAGGTGTGATGCGCTCTGAAAAAAGTCTTCATGTAACGCTCACTACTTTGCAGCAACTTGGTACTAGAGAAACTAAAGTTCCTGGTGTCGATGCCTGGGAAGTTTCAAATCTTTATATATTGGCAACCGCAATAGTGCGTTCAGCGCTCGAACGCCAAGAATCTCGGGGATCGCATTGGCGCACCGACTTTCCAGAAACTAGTCCCAACTGGGAAAAACGAATACTTCAAAGATTAGACCGCGATGGGTCATGGAGTTCATCGCTCATGGAGGTGTCAAAGTGAGTGACAATCTAAAGACCCTTATTTCATTGGCGCTTTCGGAAGATTTAGCAGGAGGAGTGGATGTAACTTCGGAGGCCACAATCCCAGCGAATCAACTGAGTACAGCTCTTCTTGTTACGCGAGCAGCCGGTGTGATTGCAGGAATCGAAGCCGCGATTGAAGTCTTTCATGCTGTTGGGATTACAAAGGTAGAGGCAATTGTCACTGATGGTGCAGAAGTGCCAGCCGGTACTGTAATTTTGAAGGCAACGGGAAACACTCGCCAACTACTGTTAGCCGAGCGCACAGCACTTAATTTTTTGACACACTTGAGCGGGATTGCCACAGAAACGAAACGCTGGGTGGATTTAGTTTCTGGAACTCATTGCAAAATTAGGGATACCAGAAAAACCACTCCAGGATGGAGATTATTGGAAAAGGCCGCTGTGAGAGCTGGCGGCGGTGCTAATCATCGACTCTCGCTGTCTGACGCAGCTTTAGTAAAAGACAATCACATTGTGGCAGCCGGGGGAGTTCGCGAAGCATTCGAACTTGTTCGCCAGGGCAATCCCACCCTTCCCATCGAAGTTGAGGTCGACACACTGGCTCAATTAAAGGTTGTATTGGATGCGAAGCCAGATTTAGTCTTGCTCGACAATATGACTCCAGCACTTTGTCGTGAAGCAGTTGAAATTGTGGCTGGTCGCGCGAAGTTAGAAGCATCGGGTGGAATAACTTTTGATAATGCGTTGGAGTACGCGCAATCAGGTGTTGATTATTTGGCAATTGGAGCGCTGACGCATTCCGCAAAAGTTCTTGATATTGGACTCGACTTAGTGATGGGAAGCTAAATGTTGCTCACAATCGATGTTGGAAATACGAATACCGTTCTGGGTGCTTTCGACGGCGATAAGTTGATCAAATCTTGGCGCGTAAAGACCGATCCCCGAGATACTGCAGATGAGTTGTGGCTTCAATATCGAGCTTTGCTTGATGGAATTGCCATTGATGGACTGTCAATTTGTTCAACGGTTCCTGCGACGCTTCGTGAAATTCGAAACATGATTCTCCGATATTTCAGCGAAATCCCGGTCACCATAGTTGAGCCGGGAATCAAAACCGGAGTTCCACTTTTGGTTGATAATCCGAAAGAGATCGGGGCAGATCGGATCGTTAACACCCTTGCAGCTCACGCGCTTTTTGGATCTGCTGGTCCCTGCATCGTTGTAGATTTTGGCACTTCAACTAATTTGGATGTTGTCTCGCCCAAGGGCGAGTTTTTGGGTGGAGCGCTCGCTCCGGGAATTGAAATTTCCGTCGATGCATTGGCTGCTCGGGCCGCGCAACTACGCAAAGTAGAACTTATTAAACCTAAGTCTGTGATCGGGAAGAACACCGTTGAAGCGCTGCAATCCGGAACCATATATGGGTTTGCCGGACAAGTGGATGGATTGGTCACCCGAATCAATGACGAGCTAGAAATCCTCTACCCAACGGCTGGACCTACGACCGTTATTGCAACGGGGGGATTGGCGCCCTTGGTGATTGGGATAAGTGAAACCATCGATACTTATGAACCGGATTTAACCCTGCTCGGGCTAGCCATGGTTTTTGACCGAAATTCTGGAACGGTCGACTCGGTCGGGAGTAAAAACTAGCACGATAGACTTCCCCGATTATGACCGAGCTGACAAACGAGGACGACTTCCCGGAGCAACTGCGGATCCGCCGCGAAAAGCGGGCTGCAATACTCGCACGGGGCGACGAGCCTTATCCGGTGGCTGTGTCCCGGACTGCATCACTGAAGGAAATACGTTCCCGCTACGCCGACCTAGAAATTGACGTGGCCACGGGAATCCAAGAGAGCCTCGTAGGTCGAGTTATTTTTAAGAGGGACACCGGAAAACTTTGTTTTGCAAAAATCCGGGAAGGCGATGGAACCGAATTGCAAGCCATGCTCTCCCTGGACAAGGTCGGGGCAGAAGTCCTGGAGCGATGGAAGAGCGATATCGATATTGGTGACCTAGTAAGCGTGACCGGAGAAATCATTACCTCCAAGCGCGGAGAGTTGTCGATTCTGGCCAACTCTTATCAATTAGCGGCAAAGTCATTGCGCCCACTTCCCGTGGAACACAAACCACTTTCTGAAGAGACCCGAGTTCGGATGCGCTACGTGGATCTGATTGTTCGACCCGAAGCTCGTTCCAACGCCCGAATGCGTCCGCTGGTCATGAAGTCGCTTCGAGATTCTTTTAGTTCCCGCGATTTTATTGAAGTCGAAACCCCGATGCTTCAGGTTATGCACGGCGGAGCTGCGGCCAGACCATTCAAAACTCACAGCAATGCATATGACATGGATCTATTTCTGCGCATCGCACCAGAACTATTCTTAAAGCGTTGCGTTGTTGGAGGACTAGAAAGAGTCTTTGAAATCAATCGAAATTTCCGCAACGAAGGCGCGGATTCGAGCCACTCGCCGGAGTTCGCAATGATTGAGGCCTACCAGGCATATGGAGATTGGGATTCGATTGCGGATTTAACGCGCGACCTGATTCAAGAGGCTGCAATGGCTGTTGGTGGATCTCACGTGGTTACTCACCACGATGGTCGCCAGCTGGATTTAGGTGGAACTTGGCGTCACGAAAATTTATTTGATCTGATTTCCCAAGGCGTCGGCGAAGTTGTGACCGCCGAAACGTCAATAGGTCAATTAAAGGTGATCGCAACAAAACTCGGTATAAAAATTGATCCGAAGTGGATTGCCGGCAAATTAGCAGAAGAGATATTTGAACATGTCACTGCAGGGCAACTAAGTGGTCCGATTTTTGTCCGAGGATATCCAGTAGATACTTCTCCACTCGTGCGTGCCCACCGCCAGACTCCGGGTCTTGTTGAAAAATGGGATCTTTACGTTGAAGGATTTGAACTCGCTACCGGATATACAGAGCTCATTGATCCGGTGATCCAACGAAATCGATTGATCGAACAAGCAGCACTAGGCGCAGAGGGCGATGTTGAGGCGATGCAACTCGATGAAGATTTCTTGCGAGCTATGGAGTACGGAATTCCTCCGATGGGGGGAATGGGAATGGGTGTTGACCGGCTACTCATGGCGCTGACTGGACTTGGAATTCGTGAAACTATTCTCTTCCCGCTCGTGAAGCCAGAGGCCACCGATTGAGTACAAGTTTTGAAGTTCGTCCAGCACGTACATCCGATATCAAGGCGATTCGAGCAATCATTGATACCTATGTACTGGGTCGTCGACTGCTAGCGAAAGAGACTGTGACTCTCTATGAAACTGTTCAAGAATTCACCGTTGCCGAATTTGAAGGCGAAATTGTTGGTTGTGGTGCCCTTCACGTTCTTTGGGAGGATCTCGCTGAAGTCCGGACCGTTGCGGTTTCAGAGAAAATGCGTGGCAAAGGCGTTGGAAATGCGATTATCGACAATATCGTGGAGCGCGCTCGAGCGATCGGTGTTAAGCGAATTTTCTGTCTTACTTTTGAGACCCATTTTTTTGGTCGAAATGGCTTTGAAGTCATCGAGGGAACACCAGTGGAACCAGAGGTTTATCAGCAACTTTTGCGCTCCTACGACGAAGGCGTCGCAGAATTCCTAGATCTTGAAAGGGTGAAACCAAATACCCTCGGAAACACCAGAATGCTCCGTATTCTCTAAGTAACCTCAACGGGGCATAAATATCGTCAATTCCGTGTTACAGGTAGGCTAATACTAAGCAAGTAGAAAGAAGGTGCCCCCATGTTTGAGCGCTTTACAGATAGAGCTCGTCGGGTCGTTGTACTCGCGCAAGAAGAAGCTCGCATGCTCAACCACAACTACATCGGCACCGAGCACATTCTCTTGGGCCTCATTCACGAGGGCGAAGGAGTGGCCGCCAAGGCGCTAGAAGCGCTAGGTATCTCACTTGAAGCCGTGCGCTCGCAAGTGGAAGAGATCATCGGACAAGGACAGCAAGCTCCATCCGGGCATATCCCATTTACGCCGCGCGCCAAGAAGGTTCTCGAGCTTTCACTCCGCGAGGCGCTTCAACTTGGTCACAACTACATCGGTACTGAACATATTCTCTTAGGCCTCATCCGCGAAGGCGAAGGAGTTGCCGCTCAAGTTCTCGTAAAACTTGGTGCAGATCTCAATCGCGTCCGCCAGCAAGTTATCCAACTTCTCTCTGGATACCAAGGCAAAGAAGCGGCGGTACAAAGTGGTCCACAAGAGGGCACTCCGACCACATCTTTGGTTCTTGATCAATTTGGACGCAACCTGACTCAAGCGGCTCGGGAAGGAAAGCTCGATCCGGTCATCGGTCGCGAAAAAGAGATCGAACGGGTGATGCAGGTTTTGTCACGTCGCACCAAAAACAATCCAGTTCTGATTGGTGAGCCCGGCGTTGGAAAGACCGCAATTGTTGAAGGTTTAGCCCAAGCCATTGTTAAGGGAGATATTCCTGAAACTTTGCGCGATAAGCAACTGTATTCGCTTGACCTCGGTGCACTCGTCGCCGGTAGTCGCTACCGTGGAGATTTCGAAGAGCGCTTGAAGAAAGTACTTAAAGAGATTCGCACTCGTGGCGACATCGTCTTGTTCATTGACGAGATTCATACCCTTGTTGGTGCTGGCGCTGCAGAAGGTGCAATTGATGCCGCTAGTATTTTAAAGCCGATGCTCGCACGTGGCGAGTTGCAGACAATTGGTGCAACGACGCTGGACGAGTATCGCAAGCATCTTGAAAAAGATGCAGCTTTAGAGCGTCGTTTCCAACCAATCCAAGTTTCTGAACCAACGCTCACCCACACCATCGAAATTCTCAAGGGGCTTCGCGATCGTTACGAAACCCATCACAAAGTTTCGATTTCCGACGCTGCGCTAGTTTCTGCAGCGACGCTTGCCGATCGATATATCTCCGATCGTTTCTTGCCAGACAAAGCTATCGACCTTATCGATGAAGCAGGATCTCGGCTTCGTATTCGTCGGATGACTGCTCCACCAGAGCTTCGCGAATTTGACGAAAAGATCGCTCGTGCCCGTAAGGACAAGGAATCCGCGATTGATGCGCAGGATTTCGAAAAGGCAGCTTCCTTCCGCGATAAAGAAAAAACTTTGCTCGGAGAAAAATCAGAGCGTGAAAAAACCTGGAAGGCAGGCGACCTAGATATTGTTGCCGAAGTTGATGAAGAGTTAATCGCCGAAGTTCTTTCGCACTCAACGGGAATTCCAGTCTTTAAGTTGACTGAGGAAGAAACCGCCAGATTGTTGCGTATGGAAGATGAGTTGCATCGTCGTGTGATCGGACAAGATCAAGCCATTCGTGCGCTCTCACAGGCTATCCGCCGTACTCGCGCGGGGCTTAAGGATCCAAAGCGTCCTGGTGGCTCATTTATCTTCGCTGGCCCATCTGGAGTCGGAAAGACTGAACTATCTCGCACCCTTGCTGCCTTCCTCTTTGGCGATCAAGATGCGCTGATTCAGCTCGATATGTCCGAATATTCTGAGAAGCACACTGCTTCACGCCTCTTTGGTGCGCCTCCAGGTTACGTCGGTTATGACGAAGGCGGACAGTTGACCGAAAAGGTGCGCCGTAAGCCATTCTCCGTTGTGCTCTTTGATGAAATCGAAAAGGCACACCCAGATATCTTTAACTCGCTCCTGCAGGTTCTAGAAGATGGGCGCCTGACTGATGCGCAAGGTCGAGTCGTAGATTTCAAGAACACCGTCATCATCATGACAACAAACCTTGGTACCAGGGATATCTCCAAGACCCTTGGTCTTGGTTTCCATAACTCCGATGATGTTCTAGGTAATTACGAGCGAATGAAGGCGAAGGTGAGTGATGAACTCAAGACACACTTCCGCCCAGAATTCTTAAACCGCATTGATGATGTCATCGTGTTCCATCAACTCTCAGAGGCAGAAATTATTCAGATCGTTGATCTGATGATTGCAAACCTCGACGAGCGTTTGCGTGCAAAAGACATGGGTATCGAACTTACGCCCGCAGCTAAGGCGCTGCTTGCAAAGCGCGGTTATGACCCGGTCTTGGGTGCCAGACCACTTCGTCGCACCATTCAGCGTGAGATTGAGGATGTCTTGTCTGAGAAGATTCTCTTTGGAGATGTAAAGCCAGGAGAAATCACCTTGGTTGATGTTGCTACGGTAGATGAGAAAGAAACCTTCACCTTCACTGGTGTTGTTAAATCCACCATGCCAGATACACCTGGAGATCTAGAAAGCGCTCCAAGCACTAACTAATTAATTCGGAAGTCGAAAGCTCTTGCCGGTGGTCTCAATGAG
>CAIYQS010000145.1 GCA_903928395.1 uncultured Actinomycetes bacterium
ACTCCCCACTTAGGTAAGGTGTATTTACAAAGATTGTAAATCCCGCCATATACGTTTCCACTTAAAACGAGATGATCGCCCGCTTCCGCAACATTCATCAGCGCCATCGCTGTCGCTGCCATTCCCGAAGAAAAGAGGATTGAGCCAACTCCCCCTTCTAAAACGGATAATCTGTTTTCCACCGCCTCCTGGGTCGGGTTTCCAAGTCTGGTGTACGAGTAACCAAATTCTTTCAGAGCGAAGAGCGCGGCTGCGTGATCGGTATCTCTAAACTGATAGGCGGTGGTTTGATATATCGGTAATGAGATTGAACCAGTGACCGGGTCTGGCGTCTGTCCGGCATGGATTTGGTTAGTAGAGAAAGACCATTCTTCAGTCATTGAAGATTCCTATCTCGAATTTGATCTCAGGGTAGACCCGTACGACGGAAATCGGAACAACCTCGGACTCACGTCTTGTAAGGAATTGGTAAAACAATCGAAAGTAACTAGATATATCCGACTTGGTACCATCAAAACGTAACTAAATAAAGGGTTCGCTCGGACGACATGGCGTCGTCTTGAGCCCGTACGCTGGCTTGTAAGCCTCTCTTCTCAGCTTAGATTGAGATAAAAATGTTCGCCCGAAAATTCCTCATAATCCCCGCACTTACGGGTGCTCTCATCCTCCCACTTATTGCATCTACTTCTTTCGCTGCCGATACGACCATGACGTTAACTGTCACTGGTGGCGGACTTAATATCTCAGCACCTGCAACCATCGCATTCGGAAGCGTATCCGCCGGTTCGATCGCATCAATGGCCATGGGTTCAGTCACCGTTACAGATCTCCGAGGTGTTGCAGCCGGTGGAGTTTGGGTAACGACGGCGATTGCCACTGACCTCACAAAAGTTGATTTGAGTTCATCCATCGCAGCCTCCCGGATGGGATATGCAGCCGGGGCTTTTAGCCACAGCGGTACCGTTACCCTTACCAAAACCGACGTCTCTGATCTGACAGCTGCAGTTACGGTTGTCTCAGCAAGTGCAATCACTTGTGGTAACTCCGCCAGTTGGACTCCTACTATGACCGTTGATGTTCCTGTTGGAACAGCAAATGGTGCGTATTCCGGAAGCGTTACCCAATCGGTGGCATAGTGTTCAACAAAATCCCGCTGAGAATTCTCGGCATGAGCGTATTAGCAATTAGCGTCTCCATCGGTTGTACTACTGCTTTCGCTAGCGACCCAGTCGTTAGCGGAAGCATTGGTGTCCGATTAGTTCAAATTCCAGATTCGGTTAAAAGCGATCCGCGCTCGGGCTACTACATCGTAGCCTCACTAGTTCCGAATCAGGTCTTCAGCCAACAAATTGAAGTATCAAACTCAACAACAGCTCCAGCAAACATAGAGATTTATCCAGCAGCTGCAACAAATATCGATGGGGCGTTTCTCCCAGCCGGAGGACACACTACAAACGATCTAACGAATTGGACCACGGTTAGCCCAGCAAAACTTTCAATTCCGTCTAACTCGAGCAAAATCGTAACTGTAACGATTACTGTTCCTGCTCAAGTTGCGACCGGGGAAATGTACGGAGTGATTTGGGCGTCGGATACTGGAACTCCCAACAGCGCCGGTATCACCAGTACCAATCGCGTGGGAATTCGAATGTACGACAAAATTGGTCCGGCCGTGGTTCCATTAAAAACGAACGGAAGCTCATTTCCCGCCTTCGGAGGCATAGAATCCTCGACTCTCTATTTGTCCATTACAGGATTAATAATTGGATTCTTCCTACTTTTCTTCTTTCGCAGAAGGAGACGACGGAATAAAGCTTCGGCAATACGCCTTGACTCATTTAAGCCAATCTGGCCTTAGAATTCGAATAGGATTTAAGAAACCTGCCGCGATGAATCGGAATACTTCGAAACTGCGCTGGGTACTGAGTCTTTCTATGATTTGTTTCCTCACGCTTGGATTTAAAACAAGTTCAATGGCTTCGCCGATAGACGATCTCACTCTCGGTCGCGCTGCCGGCTATTCGGTGCTTGCCGGGTCCGCGCTAACAAAGGGTGACGCAAATTCAATATCTGGTGACTTACCCTCAGAAGCCGGGATATATCCAACGATGGTGGCAACAACTCTGGCTAACTCGTTCGTAACCACTGGCGCTTCAGATTTTCAAAATGGAACGACGTCCGCAGCGGACGCGCAGACCGACCTCTCGACTGCTATATCTGCCATAGCGCTACTCACGCCAACACTGGTCTCTGCGCTCTTCTCCAACCAAACCTTAGCTCCTGGTGTCTACGCTGCTCCGCCGGCCTCTGCGTTAGCAATCACCGTGGGACTGGTTTTGGACGCAGGTGGCGATCCAAACGCACGCTTTGTTTTTCGAACAGATGCAGCACTCAACATTGATTCCGGCATCACGGTTCAGCTCACAGGAGGTGCGCAGGAGAGAAATGTTTTTTGGATGGTGGGTTCTGCTGTGACCGTGGGGGCAGGGTCCGATATCCCAGGTAATTTTCTTGTTGTTTCAGCTGCCACTATAGAAGCAACGACGATAATTCGTGGGTCTCTCTTATGCGAAAGTGCAGTAACACTAGGCGCTAACAGTCAGATTATTTATAATCATCTGTCTGTACTTGGTGGGGCGCTATCCATTTCCGCCCCCGGCAGCGTTTCACTTGGATCAACTGCCTCTCCCTCTTCCGTTTCGATAACTGTAGGTTCGGTTGTGGTGAGTGATTTAAGAGGAGTTGCACCAGGGGGCGGTTGGGTGGCAAGCGCTGTTGCTTCAAATTTAACTTCTGCAGTAGGTGGATTGATTCCGGCAAGCGATATTGGCTACTCTCCCGGAACAATTTTTATTACAGGAACGGTTGTAACTTCCGGTAACGATCAAACAGATCTTGCCTCCGAGCAGACAATCGTGACTGCATCGGCCATCAGCGGAAACAATACAGCTACCTGGACACCTACAATCACGGTGACCATACCTTCAGGTATCGCTAATGGCGAATACACGGCAACCATTACACAATCAGTTGCCTAGGCTTACCAGTAGTGGCTTCTTCCCCCGATAGCTCTTCCGGTGCTACCCAATATCGCGAGTACCACTCCAACCACTATGAGAATCACTCCCAAACTTTTAAGAATAATGATGCCGGCTACAAGCCCGACAATAAGTAACACAAGCCCTGTTGAAATCATTTCAACTACTTTCATTTTCCCGATTTAATTGCTTTGATCAAACACTTTATCGGATGATTCAAAATAGCATGCAAAATGTAGTTGCGAGTGAAAGCTGCTCTAAAAGCATGCATTGGAAGAAATCTGCGAGAGCCTCGCAAGTTGATTGTTAGTTCGCGCGTTGTGTTTTGGTTGTGATAGGTCAATGCTCAAAGCAATTCAAATCAACTGGAGCAATATGAACGCGAATTCAATATCGGACGCAAAGTGGAAGAGAACTGAACGACGAATGGAATACGGACTTCTGGGACTCGTTCTCCTGGTAATTGCCGTTGTTGTAGGAGTCACCACTAGCAACTTCAAAACACAATCAACGCAAACTGTTCCAATAAGTGTCGCAAGATTTTCAGGGTCTGTGGTTCACGTAAGTCTCATAAATCCACACTCTGTTGACGTTAAATTTCTCATCAAAAACAATGGCCATGCCTCGGGCATCCCAAATTGCACGGTAATGATTCAAGACCCGAGCGGGGCCTTTCCGGGGTTCTATGCACCGGTAATATCGCATGCGATATTGGGAGGTCATAGCAGTTCCAGCAAGATGAGCATGACTGTGGCTGGACCTGGCCCGCAATACGTGACGCAAGGAAAGATTCAGTGCACCTAGGTTTGTGACTGGTGACGCTGGAACCAATTTCTGCCAGTGGGCTATTTCTTTCTTTCAAAAAAGTCCCCAAAAAAGACGCTTGAAAGTTCTTCTTTTTTACCCTAAACGGTCGTATCCTTCTCCTAATTCGCAGAAACCTCGTGATGCCCGAGGCTAAATGGCACCGGATATATCGCTCCGCACAAGCGACTGAAGTTGCTCCGCCGATCTTCTGGCGGAGTGACTTCAGCGGCTTGCAGGGTTCTTCCATAAATGTGAGATGCTAACCAGCGTGAAAGTAAGCAACGACGTAACTACACTGGTCGCCCTTTTTGCAATTGTCAGCCCGATAACTTCGATCCCTGTTTTTCTGTCACTTACCTCTGGGCGCACGACCAAAGAGCGTCGCGTTACTGCAATGCAAACGGCAGCGGTTTCTGGGTTTACGCTGCTTATTGCTTACTTCGTAGGTGACATTATCTTGCGTCTATTAAGTATTCAGATTGAAGCTTTTCGCATTGCAGGTGCTCTGGTGATTGGTGCCATTGGTTGGAGCATGGTGATGGGAAAGAAGAACACAATATTTGAGGCGAATCCACGTGGTGCCATGGTTGTGCCGCTTGCAATTCCTCTGATGGCTGGCCCAGGAGCAATTGCAACCGTTATCGCGATTGGAAATTCAGATCGTGGCACCGTGCGAATCGCAGATCTAGTGATCATATTAATTCTTGCAGCACTTACCGGGATTCTGCTCTTACTTGCGGCTCCCATCGAACGGGTGCTTGGTGAACAGGGCTTAATGGTCCTTACTCGGATATTTGGATTGTTGCTGCTCTCAATTGCAGTATCAACAGTAATGTCATCCTTGACTGTTTACATTCATTCGCTTTAAGAAACTTGGTATAACCAGAGCAATTCCGATGATGAGCTCCAAGATTCCAAAGGTAAGGAATGGAGCAACTAGCGGATGAGCAGCCACTGGAATCGCCTCCCGCGCCAATGACTCACTAGCTGTACTGGCCTGATGGCTCACAACTGCCGCAGCCACGATATTTATCGCTATAAGTAAAATTCCATCTACAAATATCGTAATTCCAACTTTTCGTAAAAATGACTTCAACGATCCTGCAAATAAGGAGAAAAGAAAGAGCGAGAGCAACGATAATAGCAATAATAAAATTGTGACCGACGTGAATGCGGATTTAATATTCGTTGCCTTTGGACCTTTATTCTGCGGCTGCAACTTTATTGGCTTTATCTTGTCCAATTCTTTCTTTAATTGAGAAAATTGCGGATCAACGGATTCAAGACCAAGGAGACCCAAGGTAACGATCGGTTTCACATCCACCGTTTCTTTGGATGTAGATCCACTTACGTAATAGTTGTAAACAACGCTTGAAAGCTGATCGATATCCTGGTGAAAAATCGGATTAGCGAGAAAACTGGTCACAGTTCCCGAAATAGCTGGCCCTTTATTCAACAAGAGTTTGCGCTCATCACCGGTAGCCGTCTCAAGCGCTTTACTTACAAAATATTTACCGGCATCAGTCCTGAAAGTCTGATTAGACCAAAGAGTATGAGTTACTTTATTAATGGGGTTGCCGACACCTAGTGAAACGTAAACCGTCCCCAAAATAGAGAGGAACGTAAAGAACACCGAGAAGAAGATCATGGCAGGGATTGACCCTGCTTTCTTTGCCTTCAAGAAAATAGCCATGCCAAAGGGTAGAGGATTAACTCACAAATTCAGAGAGTTGGATCTTGGTCATATTTCGCAAAATTCCCCAATTTTGTTCTGCCTTTGCTTGATCCGAGTGGCCTACAAAATCACGCATTTGGTAGGGCGTAACCTGCCAACTGACTCCCCATTTATCCGTGCACCATCCGCAGCGGCCTGGCGCTCCGTTCGTAGTAATTGCTTCCCACAGTCGATCGGTTTCTGCTTGGCCATCAACTTGGATTGATAGAGAGATTGAGTTATTAAAGGTGTCTCCCCCGGGCATGGACATTCCAATAAATTCGTGTCCATAGATGGCAAAATCAGCAGTGAAAAGATGCTCGTTGTCGAGATGTTCTTGAGCGACCTCCATCCCGTCTCCAAATGTTTCCTTATAGAAATTAAGGGCATCTTGCAGGCCACTGCTAAACCAGAGAAAAGTTTTGAGAGTCGATTGTTGAGTCATGCCCTAATTATGGTCGAGAGCCTAGGAGTTCGCACTACCCTCTCTCCATGGAATCTGAGCACCTGATACTCGAGATCCTGGACCCAGATCGGATCCCGCAGATTTTTGCGGCGCTCGGGACTGATGCAGAAGTTTACCGCTGGCTTCCCTTTCCCAACCCCGTTCATGAAGCAGATCTGACGAAAGTTTTAAAAGGTTTCATAGCGGACACTCATTCGGGAGTTCGAATTGCATACGCGGTAATTCTTAAAGCAACAAACAAGGCGATAGGTACGACTTCTTTTTTGGATCTCAACCCGACTCATCATTCTCTGGAAATTGGATCTACCTTCTACGCCCGCGAGTATTGGCGCTCCTATGTAAATACCGAATGCAAACTACTTATGTTGACCGAGGCATTCGAAGTTCGAAAGGTAGAACGAGTCACCATCAAAACAGACTCCATGAATGAACGTTCAAGGGCGGCGATTTTGCGATTGGGAGCAACTTTTGAGGGAATCCTTCGCCACCATATGCGCAGACCAGATGGAACATGGCGAGACTCGGCGTACTTTTCCATTCTCTCGCCTGAGTGGCCAGCAATAAAAGAAGAACTCGAAAATAAATTGAATTTGAGTCGTGTCAAAGAATGACTTTAACAAAGGTTCAAAAGAATGGGTTGAATTTCGCTTTTCTAGGAGTATTTCTCTTCTCCGCATCACTTCCGATGACTAAATTAGCGCTGCGAAGTTTTGATCCCCTCTTCACCGCATTTGCTCGACCCCTAATTGCACTTGTAGTTGCGCTACCACTTATGATTCGAGCAAAGGCACTTTCTCTCCCTCGGGCTCTTTGGCGTCCAATGATTTTCACGACATTGGGGACGGTTTTTGGCTGGCCTATCTTGATTGCCTTAGCTCTGCAACGTTCCACCTCCGCCCACGTTGCCGTCATCGCAGCCGTGATGCCGCTTGTAACCGCAATATTTGCACTCATTAGATTTAGACGGCGCGTGAGTTGGCAGTTCTGGGTCGCCTCAGCACTAGGAACAATTCTTTTGATACTTTTCGCCTTGAGTAGAGGTGGCGCCACTGGTTCAAATACTTCAGCGAACTTACTGACGATGTTGGCGGTAATCGCTTCCTCCTATTGCTACGTTGAAGGAGCTGGGTTAACGCGCCATATGCCTGGATGGCAAGTAATTTCCTGGATCGTAATTTTGGGATCGCCGGCAAGTTTGGTCGGCGGAGTAGTCATTTTTGCCCATACCAATCATCTCTATTCATTCCATGCATCAGCTTTGATAGGCCTACTGGGAATCGGATTTTCCTCGATGTATTTTGGATTCTTTGCCTGGTATCGCGGGTTGCAGGATCTGGGGGTTACTCATGGATCACAAGTTCAACAACTGCAAGCAATAATGACACTCGGATGGTCAGCGCTTTTTCTCCATGAACATATCGCGATTGGCACGGTCTTAAGTGCATGCGGAATTGTCTTGTGTGTCCTATGGGCAATCACCACTGCTAGTTTAAATAACGCCAATTGAGTGCTGCCCCTAACCGTACTAATCAGTAGCACTTTCATGAACGCTTAGATTTGATAGGTGATTAGACGCGAAGAAGTACTACCAATCATTATTCAAGGCGGAATGGGCATTGGAGTTTCATCCGTTGCCATGGCCCGAGCCGTTGCAAATTTGGGGCAGCTTGGAGTTGTCGCTGGAACCGCAATAGATTCGGTCATTGCAAGACGATTACAAGAAGGCGATCCAGATGGCGATATCCGATGGGCGCTCTCAAAATTTCCTGATCAAGAATGTGTAGCCGAAGTTCTTCAACGATTCTTCAACGAAGGTGGCAAGGACGAGAATGCGAGCTTCACCGATGTCCCAAAGTTGAGTCTAAGTCCAATTCCATTTGCGACAAAGATGCTAGTCATTTCGAGTTTTGTTGAAGTAGCCCTAGCAAAGCGCGGAACTGATGGCGTCATTGGAATTAACTTTTTGGAGAAAGTGCAATTGGCAACACCGGCTTCAGTGTATGGAGCAATTTTGGCTGGTGTTGATTACGTCCTTATGGGTGCTGGAATCCCTGCAGATATTCCACAATTGATCAACGACTTAATGGAGAACAAAGAAATTCAATTCAAAATCAAAGTTGAAGGAGCGGATAAACCACACTTCCTAGCTTTTGATCCCGCAATTATCAAAAATGTTGACACAACTAATCTGCATCGTCCGAAATTTCTTGCGATCGTTTCTTCCCATATATTGGCAAACTATCTTGCCCGCGACGAGGTTACCCGTCCTGACGGATTTGTCATTGAAGGCCCAACGGCAGGAGGTCACAACGCTCCACCGCGAAGTAAAGAATCAATTGGTTCCGACGGCCAGGTTACATTTACTGAGAAAGATCTTGCGGACTTTGAAAAAGTCAAAGCGGTAGGCCTGCCTTTCTGGCTAGCAGGCGGCTATGGAACCCCTGCAAAGGTCAAAGAGGCGCTAGCACTCGGAGCCGTCGGAGTCCAGGTGGGATCGCTCTTTGCGCTTTCACGTGAATCAGGAATAACTGATGAGCTGCGAGACAAAGTGCTCTTAGAACTTAATCAAGGAGCGTTGGAAGTTAGGACCGAACCGAAAACCTCCTCAACAGGCTTTCCATTTAAAGTCGTTGAAGTTAATGGAACCGCGAGCGATTCCGATGTTTACGAAGCTCGTCATAGGCAATGCGATCTGGGATATCTCCGTTCGCCGTTCCTCCGTCCGGATGGCGGCATTGGGTATCGATGTAGTGGAGAACCAGTCAAAACTTTTGAATTTAAGGGAGGCGCCATTGGTGAAGCAGAAAACGTCAAGTGTTTGTGCAACGCCTTGATGGCCAACATAGGTTTAGGGCAAACGCGCTGGGGTACCTATCACGAACCCCCGCTTTTAACGCTGGGGTCTGATCTTTCCGGGGCCGAAGAGTTGAGCGCACTTCATAGTGGGTGTTGGACCTCGGCAGATGTCGTCGAATACTTGACCTCTACTATCTAAGTAGGTGCGACAGCGTTTCTAGCGATGAGCAATTATCGTGGGTGCGAAAACAGCAATCCAACAGCCAGAAGCATGATTCCCACGGCAGATATTCCGGTAAGCACGCGTCGTACCTTTGGGCGAGCGAGGAATAACGCAGATTTATCAACCGCCAAGATGAGAAATGTGTACCAGGAAAAGGATACGGTTGCCTGCACGCAGGAAAGTAAGAAGATCCCGAATCCAAGATTGAAATGATCAGGCACAAATTCCGGAATGAAGGCAACCGCAAAGACCGCTGCTTTTACATTAGTTAAATTGGTAAAAAGTCCGAGCCTATAGGCCGCCCAGCGATCGGTCTTTGCACCACTTGCGACGTCAAATTTTCCAAATTCCTTTTTCAATTGCACGAGCGTTTGAATGGCCAGGCCCAATAAAAAAAGAACTCCAGCATATTTAAGTACATTGAAAGCCAGATGTGACTTTGCAAAGATGGCGGACAATCCAACGCCCGATAAGGCACCCCACACGAGAAGTCCACTGGAATTTCCAACAATCGAAAAAAAGGCTGCTCGCCTCCCATCGATTAAGCTCTGCCGCAAAACCATCGCGACACCCTGGCCCGGAACAATTGCAAGCAACAGCGCGGTTAAGGCGAAAGCGGGAATGATCCGCACCAACTGCAACCCTGCATTCACGAGGTAAAGGTACCCGCCAGGTGCCAAACCCAACTAATATTTAATGATGATCGAGATTCGCGAACTTCACTCCCTCCAAGAGCAATTTCACGCCCGAATGATCTTCGATTCGGTCTGGCCCGCCGCTAACGAAACACAGATCACTGCAAATTTGCTACAAGCGCAAGTTCATAACGGAAGTTATCTCGTTGGAGTATTCGATGGAACAAAAGTTGTAGGCGCTTCATTTGGTTTTCCAACCATCGAACCCGAAATTCATCTTCACTCACACATGACAGCTTTCGTATCCTCCCATCGCGATCTAGGTCTTGGCACACAAGTGAAACTGCATCAATGGACTTGGGCAAAAGAGCGTGGCTATCAGTCGATAACCTGGACGTATGATCCTTTGGTACGACGTAACGCAAGATTCAATATTTTGAAACTTGGCGCAGATATTATCGATTACCTACCAAACTTTTATGGAAATATGGCAGATGAACTAAACAACGGCGATGAATCGGACCGAATGACTGTTCGCTGGGATACGACCACAAAAATTCCCTTGCCTCGCGCTGAAATCCTCGATCCACCTTACGACGCCGAACTAATTGCCCTGCCCAAAGACATCGTGGAGATTCGAATGAGCGATCCGAATTTGAATATGAGATATCGCTTTGAGGTGAGGAGCGCTTTTCAAGAAGCTTTCGCCGCTGGTAAAAGAGTGATTGGTTTTTCCGCAAACAATGAATATGTACTGGAGTAAAGATGAAAATCGCCGAACTTGAACTTCGCACCATCAACCTCCCCCTCGTACGTCCATTTAGGACCTCTTTCGGTACACAGAATGCGCGCGAAGTCTTGATGCTCAAATTAACGACGAGCGATGGAATTATCGGCTGGTCAGAATGTGTCGCGCTCTCAGAGCCGGTCTATTCCCCCGAATATGTTGCTGGAGCCCTCGACCTAATCAAACGTTTCCTCATCCCAACGCTCTTAGCTGCTGAAGAACTTCGAGCTGAGTTTGTAGCACCGCTTCTCGAAGGCTTTTTAGGTTCACCGATGGCAAAGGCAACGCTGGAAACCGCGTTGCTCGACGCTCAATTGCGAACCGAGCACCGGAGTTTGGCGGATTATTTGGGTGCGAATAAAACCAAAATTCTTTGCGGAGTATCCGTGGGTATCGCACCTTCTATCCCGCAATTGATCGAGGAAGTTTCGGGATACATTGCCGACGGGTATAAGCGCATTAAGCTAAAAATTGAACCGGGTTGGGACATCATTCCGGTCGGTGAAGTTCGCAGGACATGGCCTGATATTCCACTGCAAGTTGACGCTAATCAGGCTTACCATCGCGGGGACGGCGACCTCCTCGCGCAATTGGACCAGTTCGAACTGCTACTCATTGAACAACCACTAAATGAGCATGACATTTTGGGCCATGCACAATTGGCACAGAAGGTTCGAACTCCAATTTGTTTGGACGAGTCAATTACCTCTTTGCACGCTGCGGAAGACGCCCTGGCCCTCAAAGCTACGACGGTAATTAACATCAAGCCTGGTCGAGTGGGTGGGTATTTGGAAGCGGTCAAAATTCATAACTTATGCGTCAACGAGGGCATCCCCGTCTGGTGCGGTGGAATGCTAGAAACTGGCATCGGTCGCGCGGCAAATGTGGCGTTGGCGGCCTTACCTGGATTCACACTGCCTGGAGATACTTCAGCTTCTAGTCGCTTTTACCATCAAGACATCACCGACCCTTTTGTCATGAAAGATGGATACCTCGATGTTCCGCAAGGTATCGGAGTCGGACGAGTTCCCGATTTGGAATTCTTGGAATCAATCACTTCTTACAAAGAGAAAATTGAAATCTAACTCCACTGCTCCACATGAGCTAACGAATTTGCAAAGATCAACGGAGCATCAAAATCCATGGTGGCTACGTGATAACTATTGGTGAGTTCTATCCGTTGTCCGGCGACGCTATCAATTTCCGACATGATGATATTTGAATTCGTAATCGGCAAGACATGATCATCTACGCTATGAAAGAGCAACGTTGGGCATTTCACCTTACCCAAATTAGCACGCGTTTCTTTTAACATCTTATTCAGTTGCACCACACCCTTGGTGGGCAGCACGTCATATCCCCACTCCGTTACTCCGGGTTTTTTGATGTCATCTCCAACCGATGCTCTTCCGGGCTGAACAAGAGCGAGCAACGGAGCAAAATTAATCAAGTTACCGGGGATGTGAATCATGGGATTAACGAGACAAACTCCCGCGAGGTCATTGTTTTCGGCAATATTGAGCGTCGTTCCTCCACCCATAGATAATCCAAAAACGAAGACTTTCCGACAACTCTGCTTTAACTTATCCACTTCAACCTGAACGCGTGCTGGCCATTCCTGCCATTTCACTTTGTTGAGATCTTGCCATTTCGTGGCATGTCCAGGGAGGCGTGGAACGCTCACGGTGTAGCCGCGCTCCTCAAAAAAGGCAGCCCAAGGTCGCATCGAAGCTGGAGAACCAGTAAACCCGTGGACGAAAACGATCCCGATATCTTCGTGGTCCAAACCTTTTGAAAAATAGTCTTCGAGCCAACCCGCAGGAGCACTAGTAGTTGCCATGGCACAATCTAAGTCCAGCTCTCAGGTATCGTCCACCGTAATGTTCACGACCCTCTTTTATCTCAAGGTAATCATCGGACCGCTAATGGTGCTTTCCGTTAGCTACCTACAACGTCGCTACGGCGATCGCTTTGGAGGTTGGTTAATAGGGTTGCCGATTACAACTGGCCCTTTTATTTTAATTATTTGTCTCCAAGAGGGCGTTGCATTTGGCGGTCGAACCGCTCACGGGGTTCTACTTGGGCAGATGGCGCTAGTCGCTTTTTGTTGGGCATACGCATACGCCGCAGCTCGAACCACTTGGTACGAAGCTATTTTGGTGGGAACCGTTGCATGCCTCGCTGTTGGCTATTTTGTTACGCAGGTGAAGGTATCAATATGGATAAGTGCCGCGGTATTGATAGTTAGTTGGCTCGTTGCGATGAAATATTGGCCTCATTCCGACGTGCCTGATCAAAAAATCACTCCACCTCATTGGGAACTACCCGTCAGAGTTTGTGTCACCCTGACTCTTCTCGTTGGATTGAGTGCACTAGCTCCTCACGTTGGCGCGAAGGTGGCAGGAGCGCTTTCTACCTACCCAGTCATTGCCTCGGTTTTGGGAGCTTTCAATCACAAGCGCTTTGGGCCCGCCGCCACAGTTTCCACGCTTCGCGGACTCATGCAGACCCTGCCAATTACTATGGGAATCATTTTCTTCTTAAGTGTGGTCCTCCGCTAATCAAGTTCATAAGCCATTAATTATCTTAATAAATGTCATATAAGGCGCGTAACCTTACTTTCCTATGGAACTCAATTCACTTCAAGAAACGACCTTCGTGGTGGTCGACCTCGAAACTACTGGTGGTAGCCCCCATGCTGGCGCGGTTATCACAGAGATTGGGGCTGTGAAAGTTCGCGGCGGGGTTGTATTGGGTGAGTTCAAGACTTTCGTTAATCCATTAGCGCCAATTCCTATTTTTATCACCGAATTAACTGGGATTGATAATGAGATGGTTCGACTTGCCCCCATTATTGATGAAGTATTTCCCACTTTTTTAGAGTTCTGCGGGGCTGCAACGGAGTCAGTGCTAGTTGCACATAACGCTCCCTTCGATATTGGATTCTTGCAGGCAGCCAGTAGAGAACTGGAATACCAATGGCCCAAGTTCAAAGTGATAGATACTGTGCGATTGGCGCGTTCGGTACTAACTCGCGATGAAGTACTTGATTGCAAACTCGGCACCCTTGCGCAATTTTTCAATACTCAAGTCACGCCCACCCATAGAGCCCTCGATGATGCGCAGACGACCGTGGAGGTTCTCCATGCCCTGATTGAACGGTTGTCGGGTTTCGGAGTGCAGACTTTTGGTGATCTAGAAAAATTCTCAAGAAAGCGGATTAAGCGCGAACCTAGGCTGATCTAAATTGTTGGGTGAAAAGCGCCCATTTTTCCAGTGAATCCCGTGCTGCCCCAGAATCAACGGCTGCGCTCGCCAATCTGTATCCCTCGGCAATCTGCTCAATGATGGGGCGACCAAAATCTCCTTCAAAGGCTGCTAAGGCCACGGCGGCGTTTAGGAGCACGGCCTCTCGGGTTGGCCCCATTTCTCCCTCGAAAATTCGGAGCGTGACCGCGGCGTTAAAGTCTGCGTCCCCACCTGCAAGGGATTCGATGGGAGCGAGGTCGATACCCAGGTCACGCGGATCCAAGGTTTCTAACTTGGATTCTCCCCTATGAACCTGCATGATCTGGGTGGTGGTGCTGAGAGTGATCTCATCTATCCCGTCATCGCCCCTAAACAAAAAGCCTTCTGCTCCGCGTTTCATCAAAACATCGGCCATGATTGGCATCACTCTGCTTTTGCTCACTCCAATTGCCACAGCAGCCGGTTTAGCCGGATTGGCCAATGGTCCCAAAATGTTAAAAACCGAGGCCTGACCGAGCTCCTTTCGAGCGGGAGCCGCAAAACGCATGGCTGGGTGAAACTTGGGAGCAAAGCAGAATCCGATCCCTATTTCTTGGAAGCAAGCGGCGACCTGGTCGCCATTGAGGTCGATATTGACCCCCAAAGCCTCCAAGAGATCAGCTGCCCCCGATTTGGATGAGGCGGCGCGAGCACCGTGTTTGATGACTTTGCCCCCAGCCGCATGAGTAATGATGGCCGCGGTCGTAGAAATATTGATGGTATTTGCGCCATCACCGCCGGTTCCAACAGGATCAACCGCACGACCAGCGACCGAAATTGGAGCGCAGTGCTGATACATAACCTCAACGAAAGACTCCACTTCAAGAGCCGTTTCGCCCTTAGCCTGAACGCCCAACAAGAAGGATTTGATGGTCTCCTTATCGGCCTTGTCGCTGAGGATCTCACCCATCGCCCACTTAGCTTGTTCTGCCGCTAAATTCTCGTGGTCTGCTAGTTGGGCAATGATCTGATTCCAGCTGATTGCGTCGTATCCCGTTTCGTTCATGCGCCAAATCCTATCTTTTGCGTGATCAGGCTCACCCATGATTGCCGCGCCTAAGACCATGCCTATTACTTAAAATCGGTAGAAATCGGGAATAATGCGCCCGTGACCACACTAGAAGCCCCCGCCAAAAATAACCGCCCGAACTTAGTGGCAGTCGGCACCATCGTTTGGCTCTCCTCAGAGTTGATGTTCTTTGCAGCTCTCTTTGCAATGTACTTCACAACCCGCGCAGTTCAAGGCCCAAAAATATGGCTTGAATCCACCGGAATGTTAAACGTGAAATTTGCAGCCATTAATACGACGGTTCTCGTACTCTCCTCAGTTACATGTCAGTTCGGCGTATTCGCTGCGGAACGTTTTCAAGCAAAACGTACTGGTCCGCTCTACAAGTTTGCCAAATGGGGAATGCGCGAATGGTTTGCGCTCACTTTTCTCATGGGTGCTTTTTTCGTGGGTGGTCAGATTTACGAATATGCCAATTTAGTTCGTGATGGACTTTCGCTTTCATCGCGGGCATACGGTTCGGTTTTTTACATCACGACTGGTTTCCACGGACTTCACGTAACAGGTGGCCTAATCGCTTTCTTGATTGTTTTGATTCGCGTAGCAAAGGCCCGCAAGTTCGGCCACTCCCAAGCAACAACCGCAATCGTGGTTTCTTACTACTGGCATTTTGTGGACATTGTTTGGATCGCCCTCTTCTCGACGATCTACCTGATTAAATAGGAGCTATCTGTGAACCGACTCTCTAGCTTCCGACGCAAGAAAATCGCTGGACCAATATTGGTTGTGGCTGCGCTGTTTACAATCGGCACCGCATTCGGAGTTGCATCAGCTCTTCCAAGTGCACAATCCACTATTACTTCTGGAACCTCGACGTTGGTTTCGCAAGGTAAGGCACTTTTCCTTCGCGGATGTTCGTCTTGTCATGGCTTGCACGCAGAAGGTGGCTCTATTGCTCCATCGCTTATCGGTGTTGGTTCTGCCGCCGTCGATTTTCAAGTTGGCACGGGTCGTATGCCAATGGCTGATATGAGCCAGCAAGCGATGCAGAAGAAGCCACTTTATGATCCACAAGAAACAGCGGCGCTGGCTGCTTTCGTATCGTCACTAGCTCCAGGACCAAGTTCTGTAACAAATGAATCCTTACCTTACGAACGCGACGGAAATTCCGCGCTGGGTGGGCAATTATTTAGGACGAACTGCGCAATGTGTCATAACTTTGCTGGTCAAGGTGGAGCACTTACAAATGGAAAATACGCCCCATCGCTTATGGGAGTTCAACCAAAGTTTATGTACGAAGCAATGGTGACCGGACCACAATCAATGCCAAAGTTCACTGACGCAACTATCACCCCACAAGAAAAGCTTTCAATTATTAAATGGTTACAAGCCGCGAATCACGAACAGAATCTTGGCGGCACTTCACTTGGACGCGTGGGTCCAGTGACCGAAGGTCTACTCGGTTGGGTCCTTGGTCTGGGCCTCCTAATCGGCGCAGCTGTATGGCTCGCAATGAAGGCGAAATAATATGAGCAACGAATCTCACGAAAT
>CAIYQS010000146.1 GCA_903928395.1 uncultured Actinomycetes bacterium
CCCCTCGAATCGCTGATTTCATTCTCGCGGCTCGCCAAGCCGGCAAACTCAACACAACAAAAGATCTAGCCGAACTAGTGAAGAACGCGATCCCGGCTGCCGCGAGGCGCACCGGTGGTAATCCTGCCAAGCGCACTTTTCAGGCGCTACGAATCGAAGTAAATCAAGAATTAGCAATTTTAGAACGTGCGATTCCAGCAGCTTTAGCGGCTTTAGAAGTGCACGGGCGGTTGGTTGTTATGGCTTATCAGTCCCTAGAGGATAAAATCGTTAAGTCTGCGCTCGTGGCTGCTACTACGTCTAGGACGCCTCGTGGGCTTCCAGTTGATTTGCCTGGCAGTGCTGCAAAGTTTGCATTGGTTATGCGGGGGAGCGAGTCCGCGCAAGAATCTGAAATTATCGTTAATCCTCGGGCGCAATCGATGCGTCTTCGCGCCGTGGAACGAGTGGCTGCATAATGGCGCTCACTCAGCTTGAACAATCAACTCTCGGAAATCAAATCCTTCCGTTGGCACCGCAACGTTCCAAGGCACGCGCCTTTGCCGATCAAACTAAAGCTGCGCTCAAACTAGTTCCAGATTTAAATACCGACAACAGTCGTGCCGTCAGCAAAAGAACTTTCATTGGATTTTTGATTGGAGTCTTCACTGCTGGACTTTTGATTCTGCTTAGCGTTAACACTGCGCTTACTTCCGGTGCTTTCACTCTTGAGAATATGAAGTTACAACTAGCGGCCGTGAACGACGAAAGAGACGCCGTTCTCAATCAAGTGGCAACCTATTCATCACCCGATAATTTGGCAAAAGTTGCTACAAAGTTGGGGATGCAGCCGCAAGCAGCAATTAACTTTCTAAATATTGATGGCGGGTCGAACAAATGATGTCCAGCGAAGCATTCGGAAAACGAATTCGCTTTTTGGTTGTAGGTTTTGTAGTTGTCTTTACTATTTTTGGATTTCGACTGATCGATGTGCAAGCGGTGCAAGCAAGTGGATATGCAAAACGTGCTGCAAACGAAATGGTCAATAAATCGGTTTGGCTCGCTCCGCGCGGAACCATCACGGATGTGAATGGAATAGTTTTGGCCCGAAGCGAGGCTGCAAAAAATATTATTGTTGATCAAACCATGATTGCTGACCCGGCAAGAACCGCTCAAATAACCGCTGCTTCACTTGAGATGCCAGTTGCGGATTTACAAACACTATTGACGGGCACAAAGCGATACCAAGTGATCGAAAACGCGGTTGCTCCGATCGTTTGGGACAATCTGCAAAGTGTGCTCAATTCTTACAATACAAAGGTTGAGGCAATACGCGGCGGACTCTCAAAACGGATAGTAGGTTTTTTTAGTGAGAACGCATATACCCGGTCCTATCCGACGGGCGAGTTGGCTGCATCATTGGTGGGTTTAACAAATGCTGCCAATCAAGGAGCTGCTGGAATTGAAGCCAGCATGAACAATGTGTTAACCGGTTCCAATGGAGAATATGACTATGTGAATGGCGACGGCGCTATCATTCCCGGCTCACAGCAGTTCATCACGGCGGCAAAGCCTGGGACAAGCGTGCGGTTGACGATCGAGCGGGACATTCAATGGGTGGCACAAGACGCAATCTCTTCCGCAGTAAAAAGTGCAAAAGCTCTCTCCGGAACAGTTATCGTCATGGATCCCAAGACCGGTGCAATTTTGGCGCAAGCGAGTGCTCCAACCTTTAATCCAGCGGCGCGCTCCAAGATTACGCTTGCGCAAATTCGAAATCCAGCAGTGCAGGATGTTTACGAACCAGGCTCAACGGGCAAAGTGATAACGGTTGCAGCAGCGCTGGAGGAGGGGTCAACCACTCCAACAACGGTGTACAAAATCCCAAATACTCTTAAAGCTGGCGGTCGGCTTTTCCATGACGACAAAAACCATAAAACCGAAATGCTGACGACCGCAGGGGTGTTGGCGGTATCTAGCAATATCGGTGCAATCCAGATCGGTGCTGCAATTCCTAACAATACTTTTTATTCATACCTTCATAAATTTGGAATTGGACAGAGCACGGGCTCAAATCTTCCGGGAGAATCTGCGGGAATCCTGCATCCGGTTGCAGATTGGTCGCAATCGTCTGCACCTACTATTGCCTTCGGACAGGGGTATTCGGTGACTGCCATGCAAGCCACCGATGTCTTTGCAACCATTGCAAACGACGGGGTGCGAGTCACTCCAAATGTTATTGCTGGCACTTTGGATGCAAATGGAACGTATACACCTGCCAAGCCATCTACCGAAGTCCAGGTTATTAGCGCCGGAACCGCGCAGACAATTCGAACCATGTTGCAAGGCGTGGTTTCCAATGAAGGCACCGCGCCAGCGGCGGAAATTGCTGGCTACCAAGTTGCTGGTAAGACGGGCACCGCAATGCGAGTTGACTCAAGATGCGGTTGTTACCGGGGATACACCGCTTCCTTTATCGGGATGGCCCCAGCCGCTGCCCCCAAATATGTTGTCAGCGTAGTTATCCAAAATCCACAAGGGATGCATTTCGGCGGAGAGATTGCTGCCCCGGTATTTAAAAAAGTAATGAGTTTCGTGCTTCAATCGAAGCAAGTTCAACCGATCGCTTCCACGGAAAAGGCATATCCACTGACGCAGGCTGCGCTATTTAAATCACAGAAGTCCAAGGCGCTCAAAGTGGCGACTGTAAGCGCGGTCAAACCATGAGCATCAAAAATGAAGAGTTAGCCCCACTTGGGACATTTGAGAAAAGTTTGAATCAATTGGCAGATTTCTTAGGTACTTCTGCGGTGGCTAAAGATCAACAATTTGTTGGCATCACAATTGATTCCCGCGATGTGCGACCTGGCTATTTATTTATCGCGTTACCCGGATTAAAAATTCACGGAGCAACCTTTGCGGCGGATGCAATAGCGCAAGGAGCTGTAGCAATCGTCACTGATACTCAGGGAGCCGATTTGGTCGTTGCTAATATTCCACTGCTGGTGATTCAAGAAGTACGTTCGGCGGTCGGTGCAATTGCTTCGTGGTTTTATGAGAACCCTTTTTCTTCGATTGAAAGCATCGGCATTACTGGAACCAATGGCAAAACAACAACTGCATCACTTGTAGATCAGATATGGCGCATGGATGGTCGGGTCTCAGGTTTCATCGGAACCATCGGAATAATGATTGCAGGAGAAGCATTCGATGCAACATTTACTACTCCCGAGGGAACTGATTTACAATCTATCGTTGCAACCATGCGGGAGCGCCATGTTCGCAATATGGTGATGGAAGTAAGTAGTCACGCGCTATCACTGCATCGAGTAACTGGCTCCCGCTTCAAAGTGGTTGGATTTACAAATCTGACGCAAGATCACTTAGATTTTCACGGAGATATGGAATCATATTTCCAAGCTAAGGCGCGGCTCTTTACGCTTGATTTTGCGGATAGCGCAGTGGTGAATATCGACGATGTATATGGGGAGAGACTTTTTCACGAAGCTCAAATTCCTACCAAAACTTTTTCACGTTCCAATCCAATGGCCGATTGGTATTATCAAAATTTTGAAGTATCTGCTTCGGGAGTTGGATTTGATGTTGCTATCCGAGGTTCAGGTGGAATCCTAATTGAGGGATATCTACCGCTTCTTGGATTGCATAATCTTGATAACGCGCTACTCGCCATTGCGCTAGCGGTTGAAAGTGGAGTAGATCCGATCGCTCTTGCCTACTACATGCGGAATTTGGTGGCGCCGATCGGTCGACTGGAGCCGGTGAGTATCGGTCAGAATTTCCTAGCTCTGGTTGATTATGCGCATACGCCTGATGCAGTAATGCGAGCTCTGGCGACAGCTCGGACTCTCACGCCCGGTCGGGTTATCGCCGTCCTGGGTTGTGGTGGAGATCGAGATAAGTCGAAGCGCCCAATTATGGGTGCTGCGCTTCGTGCCGGAGCGGATTTTGCTATTTTTACCTCAGATAATCCAAGGAGTGAAGACCCGTTACAAATTCTTTCCGAAATGGTGGGCCAGGCCCAATCCGAGAATGAATTTGTAGAACCCGATCGTCGAGGCGCGATAGCAATCGCCGTGGTAGAGGCGCAACCTGGGGATTGCGTTATTGTCTTAGGAAAAGGGCATGAACGCGGGCAAGAAATCAAAGGAGTTAAATATCCATTTGATGATCGTGTAGAACTTGCCAGCGCGATTGAGGGGCTCGGGGGGATGGGATGATTGCATTAACGGTGGAAGAGATAGCATCAATTATTGACGCTCAGATAATTAATTTGGATTCAGCGGAAGTGATAACCGAGTATCCAGAGATTGATTCTCGAAAAGTTCTTCCAGGCTCTTTCTTTATTGCGCTTCCCGGAGAGCGCACCGATGGAAACTTGCACGTAGTTGAGGCAATCGAAAATGGAGCGCGCTTTGCAATCACAACGATGGAGTTGGATGTTCCCTCATTTGTAGTGGCAGATTCAGGAGTTGCGCTAAAACAGCTAGCAGCGGCCGCACGCGACCGGCTCACCAATTGCGTATTTATCGGAATCACCGGATCACACGGCAAGACAACAACGAAAGATTTGCTTGGGCATATCCTCTCGATCGCCGGAGAGTGTGTCATTCCTAGTGGTTCATTTAACAATGAAATTGGCGTCCCACTTACAATCTTGCACGCAAAAGAATCCACACGATTCTGTGTCATCGAAATGGGAGCTCGTCATAACGGTGACATCGAAAAACTTTGCGAGTTAGCAAAGCCGCACATTGGCATTGTTCTGGTAGTTGGAAGTGCTCATCTCGGTGAATTCGGAAGCCGCGAGGCAATAGCGCGAGCTAAAGGGGAGTTGATCGATTCCTTGCCGCCGCATGGGGTTGCAATTCTTGGAACATACGATCCACTCACGCCTCGCATGGGCGAAGGGAGCGGTCGAAAGCGAATCACCTTCGGGCAGCGGAGCGATTGCAACGTGAGAGCGGCAGATTTGGATTTTAGAGAGGGACTCGCGCATTTTGATCTTGTCTCTGAATCCGGTCGCGCTCCTGTAACACTTAGGCTTTTGGGCGCTCACCAAGTCGCAAACGCCTTGGCTGCTGCTGCAACAGCGCTAGAAATTGGGATTCCGATTGAGTCTGTAGCCGCAGCTCTCTCCACCGCTGAAGCAACAAGCAAGTGGCGGATGGAACTTCACGATGTCGATGAATTGCTCCTCATTAATGACTCATACAACGCCAATCCGGAGAGCATGCAAGCAGCGCTGCGCACTCTGACGCTCTTGACCCAGGAGCGCGGGGGTTCCTCGTGGGCCTTTCTGGGGAAGATGCCTGAACTCGGCGAGTCCGAAGCAGTCGAGCACCTTCGCATTGGCAGACTCGCCTCTGACTTGGGGGTAGACCATTTGGTTTCAGTTGGAACCGATCTCTATCTCGAAGGGCTCCAACTCGATCCCGAAGCAGGAGACGACCTACTGACTTACTACTTTTTAACGCAAGAGGAGGCGCTATCTATGTTGCGCCACGTACAACCAGGAGACGTAGTTTTGGTAAAGGCCTCCAGGGCAGAGCACCTCGATGAA
>CAIYQS010000147.1 GCA_903928395.1 uncultured Actinomycetes bacterium
GCAAAGCGAAAGAGGTACATATAAGGGCTGGGATTTGATGCGCGGAGCGCGCGATAAATCTCAAACGGATCCGCGGTTGCCTCCATGACAAAACGTTGCGAAAGAACAACTTGAAAGGCTTCTCCTGCGCGGATTTCTTCTTTAATGAGTTCAACTTTTTCTTGGTAGGCCTCAGAATTCATATCTCTCTGATAATGCGGCTGTTTTTGTACTATCGGATGACTAATAGTCCCGCCATGCGGTGACTTGAGTTGGTGTTCAAGCGAATCCAATCGCACGAGCGCGTCATAGTAAGCATCATCCACTCGGTCAGAACTGCCATCCCAGTTAATTGCATTGGCGATTAAAGTGAGAGTTCCATCGAAGTGATCAAAGACCGCCAAATCAGAAGTTAACATAAAGCAAATCTCTGGAAGATCGACATCCTTCTCGGCGAGAGATGGAATCTTTTCCAAACGGCGCACGATTTCATATCCAGCGTATCCAACCAACCCACCGGTTAACGGCGGAAGATGCGGCAAATGCGGAGAACGGAGATGTTCTGCCGTAATTTTAAGAGCTTCCAATGGATCGATATCTACTGGTGCACCTGCCGGAACCGTGCCGATCCAGGTAGCTTTCCCGGCTTGCTCTGTCAGGGTTGAAGCACTCTTTATCCCGATAAATGAATAGCGTGACCAAGCACCTCCATGCTCGGCTGACTCCAGAAGGAAGGTGCCCGCCCGATCCTTTGCCAAAATCTTATAAAGTGAGAGCGGAGTTTGATTATCAGCCAAGTAACTTCTAGACACGGGAATCACATTGAAATCAATTGCGTATTTGCGAAACTCTTCCAGAGTCATATCAGGACGGCTCATTCGAGAACACCGATTTCGCGGAAGAAGCAACTCCGTTCTCCGGTGTGACACGCCGCACCAACTTGTTCGACCTGAAGCAGCAGTGCATCCCCATCGCAGTCATAACTCATGCTGATCAATTTTTGGACGTTGCCCGAAGTTTCGCCTTTGGTCCACAACTCATTTCTGCTTCGACTCCAATACGTCACATTCCCGGTTTGGAGCGTTTGATTAAGCGCTTCTTCATTCATCCACGCAATCATCAAGACTTGCCCGTTTGATGAGTCTTGAGCTATCGCGGCGACAAGGGTTCCCTCTGCAAAATGACCGGCAACTTCAGCGGGAATTCTCACTCCCCCATTCTGCCTTAAGACCTACTTGCGCCGTACCGGATATCCCTGCCTGGCTAACTCTTCCTTCACCTCTGAGATACTGAAAACCTGGAAGTGAAATACGCTTGCTGCTAATAAGGCATCTGCGCCCGCCTTCAGCGCTGGTGCAAAATCTCCCAACTTTCCAGCACCTCCACTCGCTATAAGCGGAACGTGAGTCTCCTCGCGAACACGGCTGATCATTTCTAGGTCGTAGCCATTTCTGGTTCCATCAGCATCCATCGAATTCAACAAAATTTCTCCGACCCCACGTGACGTGGCATCGACGATCCATTCGAGGGCATCGATACCGGTACCTTTTCGTCCACCGTGAGTAGTAACTTCGAAACCAGAAGCAGTCTTGCCTCTCCGTGCGTCAACTGATAGCACAAGAACTTGATCGCCAAAGCGATCGGCAATTTCATTAATTAAATTTGGTCGATTTATGGCGGCGGTATTTACTCCCACTTTGTCCGCCCCGGCGCGCAGCAATTGATCTACATCTTGGGCGGAACGAACTCCACCGCCGACGGTTAAGGGAATGAAAACTTGCTCGGCAGTTCGCGAAACCATATCTAATGTGGTTGATCGTTCTTCTACGGATGCAGAAATATCTAGAAATGTAAGTTCATCTGCACCGGCGTCACCGTACAATTTTGCCAACTCAACTGGATCACCGGCGTCAACTAGATTTTCAAAATTTACCCCTTTGACCACGCGCCCTGCGGCAACATCTAAACAGGGAATCACGCGCTTAGCTAATGTCATGAGCCAGCAACCTTGAGAGCATCTGGCAAGGTAAACGCACCTGCATATAGCGCCTTTCCAACTATTGCGCCTTCTACACCAATCGCAGTGAGCGCTCTGATGGCTATCAAATCTTCTAAACTAGAAACCCCACCGCTCGCCACGACGGGTTTATTTGTCGCGGCACAGACTTCTCGAAGTAATTCTAAATTTGGACCTTTCAACGTTCCATCTTTTGCAACGTCGGTGACGATGTAGCGGGAGCACCCGTCACGCTCTAATCGTTCAATGGTCTCAAAGAGATCTCCGCCTTCTTGTGTCCACCCTCGAGCGGCCAAAGTATGCCCGCGTACATCAAGCCCCACCGCTATTCGATCGCCGAACTCTGAAATAACTTTTGCGGTCCAGTCTGGATTTTCTAGGGCTGCGGTTCCCAAATTTACTCGAGTGCAACCCGTCGCCAAGGCCCGACGAAGAGATTCGTCATCACGAATGCCCCCAGAAAGTTCAACCTTTAAGTCAACGCTTTTAATAACTCCTTCTAATAGTTCCGCATTAGACCCGATCCCAAAAGCGGCATCAAGGTCAACAAGGTGAATCCATTCGGCCCCAGCGGCAACGAATTCAGCGGCAACCTCGATAGGTTTTCCGTATTTGCTGGTCGCAGAGAGTTCTCCTTGCACCAAACGAACGGCTAACCCATCCTTCACATCTATTGCAGGCAGAAGTTCCAGTCTTGAAAAGTTGGATGACTTAGCTGTCATAAGGTTTCCACCCAATTTGCTATCAGCTTGGCTCCAACGGCACCACTCTTTTCGGGATGAAATTGCACGGCACTTACTGGTCCACGCTCCACTGCTGCTACAAATGACTCTCCATAGGTGCACCAACTGTTCTGCGAATCTAGGACGGGCTGTTTGGCGGCGTAAGAATGAACAAAATAAAA
>CAIYQS010000148.1 GCA_903928395.1 uncultured Actinomycetes bacterium
CGGCGTGATTTGATCGCCATGTCCACGCCCAATGGCGATCTGTCCCGTTATCGCGAAAGGGACATCGCTTCCAAGTTGAGCGCCTATTTTTTCCATGCCATCTCGCGATAAGCCAAGTTCATACAAAGCATCGAACGCCACGATGACAGCCGCGGCATCAGCACTGCCGCCAGCCATTCCCCCAGCTACTGGAATTTCCTTCTTGATGTGAATAGAAATATCGGAATCGAGATCATGCCGATCAATCATTAATTGTGCTGCCCGATATGCGAGGTTCGTCGAGTCGATTGGCACGCCTGTAGCCGTCGGTCCAGAAGCCGAAATCGATATCCCGCTTCCTGGTTCGGCGAACTTGACGGTGACATCATCGTAAATCGCAATCGCCTGAAAAACGGTTGTAACTTCGTGGTAGCCGTCTGGCTCTATCGGGCCAACAGAAAGTTGCAGGTTCACCTTCCCGGGAACTCGAACAACTACGCCGTTGCGCCTCATTGCTCTAGCGTATTGGCAATCGCCATAAAGTCGCGGAGTAACAAAGTCTCTCCCCGAACAGTGGGAGCTATCCCGGCCTTCAAAATAGCCTGTTCCGCACCACCACCGAATAGTTGCGAAAGCGCACTCCGAAGCATCTTTCTTCGCTGCGCAAATGCCGCATCGATCACCTGAAAAGTAACCTGACGCTCCTTCTCGCTTCCCGCCGCCGAATGTCGGGTAAAACGCACAAGTGAAGAATCAACATTTGGAATCGGCCAAAAGACTTGGCGACTCACCGTTCCAGCCCCCGACAAATCAGCCCACCAGGTTGCTTTTACTGATGGAGAGCCGTAGCTCTTACTGCCGGGAACTGCTACCAACCTGTCTGCAACTTCACTTTGGACCATGACAACTCCGGAACGAATTGTCGGAAATTTCGCTAAAAAGTGTAGAAGTACTGGAACCGAAATGTTGTAGGGAAGATTTGCAACGAGAACTGTTGGCGCCACCGGGAGCGTTTGTGTTGTTAGTGCATCTTCAGTCTGGACAATTAAATTTGCAGTATCAAATCCATGGGCCAAAACTGTATGAGGCAACTCTTCGGCAAGTCTGCTATCGATCTCAATCGCAACAACGGTGGAAGCGATCTCCATAAGTGCAAGAGTTAATGAACCTAGTCCAGGTCCAATTTCAACAGCGACATCGCTGCTTTGCACATCGGCAAGCTTCACAATCCGACGACAGGTATTCGCATCTACAACAAAATTCTGTCCTAATTTCTTCGTCGGATTTACCCCAATTCGAGCAGCTATCTCCCGAATTTCTGCAGCTCCTAGCAGAGTGCGCATTTAGTCAAAATTTCCAAATAGACGAAGTGCATTGCCAGTAATTCGATCGCACAAATAATCAACATTTTCGTCGCGTACATCGGCAATAAATCGAATGATGTTGGCAACCTGCGCCGGAGTGTTAAGTGCTCCGCGGTGCGGCATCGGCGCCAAGAATGGCGAGTCGGTTTCTACAAGCAGTTGATCTATTGGAACTAATTTAACCGCGTCACGAAGTTCAGGAGCGTTCTTGAAAGTAACTGTCCCAGCAAAGGATAGAAAATATCCCGCATCAATACACTCACGAGCCATCTGTGCATCGCCCGAATAACAGTGGAATATAGTTTTTGCTGGAGCTCCCACTTCTAGCAAGGTATCAAGTACAGCGCGATGCGCATTTCTGTCGTGAATGACCAACGCCTTATTGACGGATTTGGCGAGCGCAATGTGACGCTTAAACGAGTAAATCTGTCGCTCTCGAAGTTCCGGGGCGGTTCGAAAAAAGTCCAACCCAGTTTCTCCGATTGCTCTCACCCGAGGATGGTGCGCCAATTCTTCAATTACCTTTAGGTCACCCTCAAGATCCTCAATCACAGGAGCTTCGTTAGGGTGAAGGGCTACCGCAGCAAGCACGCGTCCCGGAAAACTGTCGGCGCACGCAACTCCCCATTTTGATTGCTCGGCAGAATATCCAACCTGAACAACTCGGTCTACTCCTGCATTCGCCGCAGCATCTAAAAGGTCGCGAATTGCATCAGAGTTCGGTTCTGATTCGGTCACCAATTCCATATGCGCATGCACATCAATACACGGCCTGCTCAACGGGATTGGAACCGGAGCGGGAGGACGAGGTTCTTTCAAGGAATGGCGGTCCGACATCTATAGCGCTTTATCTTCTAATCGCGGGAAGAGAACTGCGCCTTTCGTTACCTTCGATCCTGGTGGAAGTTGGCCCCAACGTGCAACATCGCCTATCCGTTGCGCCGAAATTGGACCCATTGATTCATCTGCCCCAAGGCTCGCCCAAAGGATTTCTGTGGTGGCGGGCATCACCGGGTGCAAAAGCACCGCAAGAGCACGAATGGAATCTGCGGTGTTATATAAAACTGCATCCAATTCGGATTTGTTCGCAGAATTCTTCGCCAATACCCAAGGGGCTTTCTCGGTCACATATCCATTTACTCGCTTGCAAAATTCCATAATGGCGTTAATTCCGCCTTGGAAATCCAGGGCGACAATTGTCGTGTCCGCGTTGGAAACGGTCCCGCTAAGTGCGTCTTGCAAAATCTCATCATTAGCTACCGCTGGGATGACTCCATCGCAATATTTCTCAATCATGGCAATCAATCTAGAGGCCAGGTTTCCAAAGTCATTTGCTAACTCAGATGTATATCGGGCTCCCATATCTTCCCAGGAGAATGAACCATCGGTGCCGAATGGAATCGCCCGCAAGAAGTAATATCTAAAGGCATCAACGCCAAAGTGATCCGTAATGTCAGATGGTGCAATTCCAGTCAGCTTCGATTTGCTCATCTTTTCGCCACCCACCAACAACCAACCATGGGCAAAAACTTTTTTAGGTAGCGGCAAATTTGCGGCCATCAGCATGGCTGGCCATATGACTGCATGAAATCGCAAAATATCTTTTCCAACCAAGTTGACGTCAGGGGGCCAGACTTCTGCAAATTTCTTGCCACCCACAGAATCAACGGGATCGCCAAGACCCACTGCAGTTGCGTAGTTGAGCAGCGCATCAAACCAGACATAAATTACCTGTTTGGTATCCCAAGGAACTGGAATTCCCCAATCAAATGAGGAGCGCGAAATCGAAAGATCTTGCACACCACTTTCAAGAAAAGAAATAACTTCGTTGCGTGCGCTCGTTGGCTCACATGCTTCGGGGTGGTCTCGATAATGTTGCAATAGTTGTGGAATGAAGGCGCTCAACCTAAAGAACCAGTTCTCTTCACTCACTAGTTCAGCCAAAGTGCCATGTACCTTGCAACGTCCGTCGTCAAGATCTGTCGGCAATTTAAATTCTTCGCACCCTATGCAATACGGACCTTCATACCGGCCCGAGTAGATATGCCCCTGATCCTTTAAGCCAGTAAGAAAGCTTTGCACTCGCTCCATATGACGTGGTTCGGTCGTACGAATAAAATCGTCATATGCGATATTAAGGCTGGCCCACGTTGGCTTCCAGGATGTGTCAACTAATCGATCACACCAATCTTGCGGTGATGCCCCACTGGAATTAGCCGTGTTCAAGACTTTCTGACCGTGCTCATCGGTTCCAGTGAGGAACCAGACAGATTCTCCACGCTGACGATGCCAGCGGGTAAGCACGTCACCAGCTACCGTCGTGTAGGCATGCCCGATATGTGGCGCATCATTGACATAATAAATCGGCGTCGTGAGATAAAAAGACTTTGATCCGGCGCTCATTGGACGATCTTATCTTCTAAATTTCCTTATTTTTCTCTGACTTTGTTCTCGACTACTGCGTCGAAAACCACGCGCTTGGGCAGATCCAAATCTTTAGCCACTAGTGCAATTGCGTCTTTACGACTCATACCTGCACCCTCACGGGCTATAACCAATTCCACCAATTTCTCGGGTGAATGATTTTCCGAACTCAGGTCGAACCCTTCAATCACAATCGTGAGCTCTCCCAATATTTCCCGCTCGGAACTCCACTCAAACAATTCTTTGATGGTTCCCCGAATCGTCTCTTCGTATGTCTTAGTCATCTCCCTACATATTGCGCCCCGCCGATGTGGCCCCATCGTTGAAAGAGCATCAGAAAGCGATTCTTTGAGGCGATGAGGAGCTTCAAAGAAGATAATCGTGCGAGGCTCCGTGGCCAATTTCTCATACCAAGTCAGCCGTGCTCCCCCAGTTCGAGGTGAAAAGCCTTCAAAACAAAAACGATCAGTTGCCAAGCCTGAGAGTAGTAATGCGGTTGTTACGGCGCTTGGACCAGGCAATACCTGTATAGGAACTCCGTTTTCTATTGCCCGCTGAATCAGGCGATACCCTGGATCACTAATTCCGGGAGCTCCAGCGTCGGTGATAACTAATAGATCCGCTCCAGTAAGTAGGATCTCGGTAAGTTGGTCAATTCGCTCATTTTCGTTCCCCTCAAAGTATGAAATAACCTTGCCGGAATAGCGAACGCCTAAATCGTGTGTCAATCGCGCAAGTTTTCGCGAATCCTCGGCGGCTATGAACGGAGCGCTCTCCAGGGCACCCCTAATTCGATCCGTGGTGTCACCAACGTTCCCAAGAGGACCGCACGCAAGGATCAGCATGAGGCAATTCTCGCAGGCTTTACGCTTGCCTCATGACAACCCTGGCGCCACGCCCTGGAATAACTCGGGATCGATTCACGGCGTGGGGGCTGGGATTGGTAGCCCTCCTATTTCGAATCTGGCACCTCCAATCTCCCAAAGGCTTCGTTTTTGACGAGGTCTACTACGCCCAAAATGCCAACTCCCTTCTTCACCATGGAGTCGAGTTGGACCCTAAAACAAACGCAGCGCAATTTATAGTTCACCCTCCCGTTGGCAAATGGATGATTGCAGCTGGAATTAAGTTATTTGGTTACCACGAATTTGGTTGGCGAATTAGCGCAGCACTTGTTGGAACAGCATCAATCATCATGATTTTTTATGTTTCCAAGCGGCTGTTCAATAATTATTTTCTAGCTCTCGGTGCGGAAATTTTAATGAGCGCGGACGGATTACACCTTGTGATGTCTCGCACCGCTTTGTTAGATATCTTTTTAATGTTTTTTACGCTTCTCGGATTCCTTTTCATATTGCGTGGGCAACATTACGCAGCTGGTATTTCCCTTGGGCTTGCTGCTGCTACAAAATGGAGTGGTGTCTATTATCTAGTTGCTTATCTTGCTTTCACGCTTTACGTCGAATACCGTCAAAATCGTGCGCTGGAACTTGAGCACCCAATCAAGCGAGTGGTTCGCCAAAAACTTTGGTTGCGAGCCTTGCAATACATAGTAATTCCTATAGTTGCTTACGTAGTGAGTTGGGCTGGCTGGTTCTTCAACACCTCCGGCTACGATAGAAAATGGGCAAATTCTCAGCGCCATGGCTTTTTTAGTTTCATACCTGCGCCAATCAGATCACTGTGGCACTACCACTCAGAAATGTGGGATTTTCACACCACCTTGACTGCGTCGCACCCTTATGCCGCTAATCCCTGGAGTTGGTTAATCATGGGACGACCTACCTCCTTTTATTACCAAGCTCCCAAGGGCTGCGGTGCAAATGCTTGCGCCCAAGAAGTACTTGCGCTGGGTACTCCGCTTTTATGGTGGTCTGGAGTTATAGCTATCGCCGTAACTATTGGGTACTGGATTGCACGACGAGAATGGCAAAGCGGGCTACTTTTACTCAGCTTGGCAGCAGGTTACCTGCCCTGGTTTAACTGGCAAAAAAGAACAGTTTTTAATTTCTACACCATTGCCTTTGAGCCTTTTATTATCCTGATTATTATTTACGCGCTTTCAAAATTCTTAGAACCAAATGCTGAAGGAGTTATTGCTGGTCCACGCAGATTTGCAAGCTATGGATTTCTGGCGATCATCGTTTTGAATTTTCTCTATTTTCTTCCCCTTTATTTAGGGAACTTGATTACTTACACCCACTGGAGTTCATTAATGTGGTTCCCGAGTTGGATTTAAAAAAATTTTTGGATTTAACAGATTATTGGTTGGAAGCCCAATCCTGCGCGGCAGCCGCTTGTTCTGCTAATTCTTGATCAAAAAGTTCATCCTTGCTAGGAATGGCAAGCGCTTCTGTACGTTCTTGTTCTGCACTCCAGCGTCCAGGCGTGGTTAAGTCAATGGTGCGTTTAGGAGTTATTGCCTTCGGAGCACTCGCGTAGGTTGGACGCGGTACCGCGATAGGCGACCAACTTCGCTCTTCCTCTTTTTCAATAATAGTTATTGAGGAGTGAAGCGTTCGCTCGTTTAGTGGAACCCAATGTTCTAAGACCTGATCCCGTTCGTGACGAAGGCGACTAGAAAGATCAATCCGTGCTTGCGGATCAATTTTAATTTCAACTGCCGTAATTGCTGCAAGTGCTTCTAATCGACGCTTCTTTATTTGAGCGGCAACTACCTGCCTTCGGACATTAATCACATAAATTGCGAGTGCGGTAATTGGAATCAAAACCGCAATCACTGGGATATATCCAAGTGCGATAACTAAAGAAATTCCAGCCAAGGCAAGCGTTAACGTTGCAAGGATCCAACGCCGAATCCGAAAAGTTTTGACCCTTTGATCCTGATCAATGGGATCTGGAAAATTGGGAGTTGATGCGACGATTTTCATGGCGCTCTTATAGCGCTCACCCTCTCTCCCTGACTGCGTCTCGTGCTGGCGCATCCAACGAGGTAAGAAATAGGCCACCCACATCCCGAGGATTATGAGATAAATAAGTCCGGAGGCCATGGAATGAAACAGTAATTCACAAATGCTCCAAAAGTGGGCATTTGGCCCTTATGTCCTAATTGAAATTATTAGGATTTTCGCGAACAAAGGTCAAATGATCACGCCAATCTCCGGCGATGTGAAGGTAACGGGGGCGGAGTCCTTCATAGTAATAACCGCTCTTTTCGGCCACTTTTCGGGACGCTTGATTTTCAGGACGAAGGTTGATTTCGATGCGGTGTAACTGCAACTCTTTGAACGCATAATCCGTAAGTGCCTGCACAGCTCTCGTTGTGTATCCCATGTTGGAAAATCGTTGATCTATCCAATAACCAATGTGGCCGCCTCGATATGCCCCAAAAACCAATCCTCCAAGAGTGATCTGTCCGATGAATTTCTCTTCCGAATCGGATTTCAGCCAAATCCCCAAAGACATGGCACGAAGTGCGCGGCCCTCTTTGTTGTAATAGCGGACCATTTCGTAAAACGTTGGCAATGGGCTGTCGAAATCTAACGCGGGTCGAGTCGCCTCCCAGGGAGCAAGCCAATCGGCATTTACTTTGCGAACATTGTTCCACTGGGCGCGATCCCGAAATCGAAATGGCCGAAGCAGAAGTTCATGATCGGCGATAACTAACGGCCAACTTCTCATAATTTAAAAAGTTCGATCCAAAATGATGATATCTGCCTCTTCCCCCATCAGGTATCCCGGGGAGTCCGCCGCCACGGTGATAAGGGCAGTTGCTTGCGCCAAAGTAAACATCTGATCTTGATCTTCTAAGATAGCAACTTGCAACTCTCCGGAAGCCCGACCCATAAGTGAGGCCCTGATCAGGGAGGTTTGTCCTATCGGGGATTCAATATCACTCAATACTTTGGCTTTGATAGTCGATCGAAAAACATTCTTCACGCCAAGCATGGTCCGAATCATGGGACGGACAAAGATCTCGAAGGAGATATACGCCGAAATGGGGTCTCCAGGTAGGGCGACGACCGGAATTTCATCCTCTCCAATTAACCCAAAGCAATGCATTGAACTGCCTTCGAGAGTTGGCACAACGCTCTTCGTCTCCCCGAGTTCGCCAAGGACTTGTTCTATAAGCCGAAAAGAACCATCACGTCGCTCACCGCTAATTACGATGAGGTCGGCCCTTACCAATTGATCTTCAATCGCTGCTTTGAGCTGCTCGTTATTCTCTGGAATCGCATGAACGCGGTAAGTAACCGCTCCTGCCTCTTTGGCTGCAGTGGCGAGCATCCAGGAATTGGTTTCGTATTCGTCCTCGTCATCCGCTAAATCCTGACCCGGTTCAACCAGATCTCCGCCGGCGGAAATAATGACAACACGAGGGTGGGGTTGGGTTGGAAGCCGTGAGAGTCCAACGGAAGCCGCCAAGCCAATCTGCGCGGAACGAATCCGGACTCCTTTCGAAAGCACAACTCGTTCGCCAAGAGAAATATCGTCGGCCAGAGTTGCCCCATGAGCGTCCAAGAGCGGCATATCAAAAGGGGCGAGTGGGTGAGAAATTGCAAGTAGATCCGCCAACATATTCTTTACAGAAATCTGCGAATCCATGGTTTAACCTTACTTCTTTCATAAGGTAATCCCGTGGATTCTACGAAGCAGAGCAAGCGTGAACAGCGCACACAACTGCGTCGTGACCGAGAACTCACGTACATGCCTGAGAGTTGGCTTCATATTATTCAGGCTCATGAAATTCAAAGCGCAAATGTCGTAGCAACTTACATGTCGTACGGAACTGAACCGCAAACCGCTGATATCAACAGCGCACTTTTTCGCGCCGGAAAAGTGGTCCTTCTCCCCCGAACGTTAAAGGACAGAGATATCGAATGGGTAATCTGGAATGGATTGGAGAGCTCACTTAAGAAGAATCGCAATGTCCTAGAGCCCGCAGGAGAAACTTTTAATCAGATCGAAAAGATTGACGTCGTAATAGTTCCAGCACTTCAAGTAGATCACGAGGGAAATCGAATTGGTCAAGGTGGCGGTTCGTATGATCGCGCCCTGGCGCGCATCTCCGCCTGGAAGGTTGCTCTAGTTGGCGCAAATGAAATCTCGCAGCAGGTTTTACCCACCGAACCTCACGATCAGCCCGTCTCCGCCGTGGCAACGCCGACTCTACTTCTGAGGTTTAGTCAGGATGAGCAAGATCGCCTTTAGCCAACGTCGCCAGATACTTGTTGTACCTAGCCAGTTCGTCTTCCTCACCCATGGCCGCGGCTCGGTCTGACGCTCGATCTTGTCTCCTCGACTCCCGTGAATCATCGCGCATCCATTGAATAAATGTTGCGATCAATGCTACGAGAATTGGGATTTCTCCCATGGCCCAGCCCAAGGCAGCGCCAGTATGTTGATCTGTCAAGAGATTGGTACTCCACGGGCGATTAAGCGATGCGAAATAGCCGCCATCTAGAAGAGTAGTCGTCGATAAAAGGGCAATAGAGAAAAATGCATGAATACTCATTGCTGCAAAGAGCACAATGATTCGAACAATATGGGGGATTTTTCGCGGATTCGGATCTACGCCAATGATCACATAGAAAAAGAGATAGCCCGCGAGCAAGAAATGAATATCCATAAGTAGATGACCACTGTGGGATTGCATTAATTTGCCGAACAGAGGTGTCATGTAGAGCACAAAGAGCGAACCGTCAAAAAGGCCAAGTGCCACCACAGGATTGGTGATGATGACAGAATATTTGGAGTGAATTATTGTGATTAACGTGCCGCGCAAACCACGCTCCTCGGGAGTTCTGCCTTGCGGCAAGGTGCGCAGGGCCAACGTTATTGGGGCACTCAGCACAAAACCGATTGGCGCAATCATTCCCAAAATCATGTGCGAAACCATGTGGTATGAAAATGCGAAGTGGGCATAAACGCCGATTCCCCCGCTGGTTGCAAAATCGACTAGCGCGATTCCAATTGCAAAAGAAATGGTTCGCCCTATTGGCCATTTGTCGCCTCTGCGAGCCAATATAACGACCCCATAGATATAGAGCGAAGTTATAAGTAGGAGAAAACCCAGAATTGTTCCGTCTGGTGAATACGAAAACAGAATTCGACCGAGAGTTGGAGCGCCTGGCATCGATATTCCAGTGATCCCTATAGCTGGATCTCTGACGGCAATCAACCCAGTAGGAGAAATAGGTGGAATAGTGGAGCTGAGCCAACCTCCGACCGCCACTGCCGCGATCATTACTCCACTTTCATTTACTAAGAGCCTGAAGATTTGCGAAGCTCCGTGAAGATTTTTCGAGATATAGCTTCGATGCCGCACCCCGATAAAGAGCAAAGTTAGAAAAAGAACACTCTTTATTATGATCAAAAGTCCATAGCGACTATGCCAACCTGAAAGGAAATTTAATCGCGTCCATGCATTTAATACCCCGCTTACGCCAACGATGATCGCCGACCACAGTGCAAGTGAACTAAATCGCTGAATAGAAGCCGTCCGATCGCGTGCTGATATCGCAAGTAAGCCAATCACTCCGCCTACCCATAACGAGACCGCTGCTACATGGAAAATGAGCGAACCGATTGCCAGGCCGTGATTTCCTGCGCTAGATGCATGACTCTGGAAGAGTGGTACGACTAGCGCGAGCATTGAAGCCGCGAGAGCAAAATAAACCGCTCCAACTTTTTTCGCCCTGATAATCAACGCTATGGATGCACTTCCCATAACTAACTGGAAAACATAGTCTCGACCGACGCTGGTAGATCCCAGAAAACTCGATATTACTGACCAATTAAATGCATCAAGAAATCCGCCGCTGAGCAAATTTGAAAGCTCGACAATCGTGTCTCCTATTGTGCAAACCACCCATACAATCGTTGCCAAGAGCGCCAAGCTCTTTATCCGATTAGCCTCTTTACCAAGCGCGCCTCGAGTTTCTGGTAGTAAAAAACCGATGGCATAGAGAAGACCTATCGCAACAAGCGTAGAAACAAGGTAGAGATCTTTAACAACCGGAAGCAATACTTGTACTAAAGTGCTCGAACTCTGCAAGTGGTTGTGGGCATCCACAACCGCCGTTTCGAGAATTATTTGGCACCTCGATCACGTGGCGCTTTCTTACGCGGTTTGCGGTTCTTTCGAAATTGCTTCCAAATCATTCCGGCGTACCAAATGAGGAAGAGCGCAACAATTGTCGCTAATCCGAGAAAAACCAAAACCGCAATATTTGCCGAAGAATTACTGGAGGATGTCGGCGAGCTCGTTGAAGAATTAACCGGAGTCGGAGTAACACTCGGGATTGAACTTTCTGAAGGCGCGTTATAGAGAAAAGTGTATGAACCCGTGAGTGGGGTGTCTGTGGCACTAAGGAGCGTATAAGAAACGGTGTAAATTCCGGTCGCGGTTAATGGTTTCAGCCCAACGACGGCAGTTGTGTCGGTAATAGTCAAAGAACCATCGTCAATCTGGGCTCCATTGGGATCCGTTACGGACAGACTATTTCCATCACTCAACAGAGTTGTTGCCGCAGTTACAGACACAGCGTTCGGTGCCACAGTAAGCACCGCCCCAACTGCGGGGACCGTAGCAACAACGGTATTGGCTTGGGCTGCAGGTGAATAAAACGCGCTCAAACTAACCAGGGCGGCTACGACTGACATCCGCACGGTCAAGCTTCGAACCAAAATGCGCATTCCAGACTCCTCAAATTGCTTAAATCGGCTACTTTCCTTTAAATCCCGCTTGGATTAGAACCTATCCTCTCACCTCTTTACACTTACCTCCATGCCGACCTACCAATATGTCTGCTCCGCTTGCGGGCACGAGTTTGAGCGCTTCCAATCATTCTCAGAGGATGCCGTGACCGTTTGCCCTCAGTGCAAAGGGGAAGTACGCAAGGTGTACTCCAATGTCGGGGTGGTGTTCAAAGGCGGAGGCTTTTACAAAACTGATTCTCGCCCGGCAGCAACTCCAGAAACCTAATTACTCAACCGTGATGGGGTGGCTTGTCAGCCGCAATTTCTGCTTCTCGGCGCACTTCATCATCCTCACGCGGATCAATCTCGTCTTGCGTAAGTTTCGGGAGAATATTTGAATCGCTCATTTTTTTCCTGCTCCTAGCGCTAGCTCCAAACCATCAAGCAAGTCCTCGAACACCTCTTCTGGTAAGTGCCCTTCAACAATGAGGGTGGAAGCCCCTTGGACAGCAGACCAAGAAATTAGTTCCCCATATCGCCGCATTTGGGGCGATATGACTCCTGTTTCAAGTAGATCATCAAGACACTTGGTGAGCATCAAGAAAGCTTCATTATCGACATGGGTTCCGCGGGCATCAACTCTGCAAAATCCTCCGAACATTAAACGAAATAAGTTTGGTTCCTTATTGGCCCACCGAAAGTAAATCCTGCCCAATTCTCGGTAGCGACGCTTAGCTGCTCTTGCGGATTTACCTGAAATATCACTCAGCGCTTCTTTTTGCATCTGAGCTAAATCAATAAAAAGTTTGTCGCCGACCCCAGAAATCAGCGAATCCTTATCGGGAAAATAATGGTAAACAGCGCTTGGGCTGACTCCGACCTGTTCTGCAACAGCGCGCAGGGAAAGATGATCCGGCCCATTTTTCCTCACGAGGACAATCGCGGCCTCGATGAGGGCGACCTGCAAATCACCATGGTGATAACTGTCGCGCCCTGGGCGCTTGCTTCGAAGGACATCAGGTAAAGACACGCCCTAAGTATCTCTTGAAACTTGACAGTGTTCAAATCAACACCCCATAATCTGAACACTATTCAGATACCGACCACACCTGAGAGGCACCAACCATGTTTGAGAAACTCGGCCACACCCTCGTTCGTCGCAGAAAGGGGGTTTTGGCCCTTTTTATTGTCATCATCCTTGGAGCAGGCGCAAGCAGTTCACTACTTTTCACTCGACTCGATAGCGGTGGGTATAACGACCCCAATAGCCAATCCGCTAAGGCAGATGCCTACTTAACCTCAACATTCCATGTGAAAGACCCAGCACTTGCACTGGTAGTGCAGAGCACCACCGCTGTTTCTGATCCGGTAACAGTTGCGGACGCCACTGCTCTGGAGAAAGCGGTCGCTTCTGAATCGGGAGTCACGAAGACGCTTTCCTTCTGGTCAGCGGGTGGCGCTTCAGCGCTAAAAAGCATTGATGGAAAATCTGGCTATCTATTTATTTATACCGCGGCTTCTGATCCAAGTGCTTCTAAAGATGTGGCAAAACTCATTCAAAGTAAGTACGACGGAGTATATAAATCACTCCATGTTTACGTGGGTGGGTACTCACTCGTTAACTATGCAATCTCCACCAAAATATCCAAAGATCTCGCGGTCGCCGAATCAATATCAATTCCTCTCACATTTCTGCTCTTGCTGTTTATATTTGGCGGACTCATCGCTTCGGCAATGCCTCTCATCGTGGGACTTAGTGCGATCCTCGGAACATTTCTCATTCTCTATCTCATCAGCCTTGCAACTGGGGTCAGCATCTTTGCTCTCAACCTAACGACTGGAATGGGGTTGGGTTTGGGAATCGACTACTCACTTCTGATCGTCAATCGATTCCGCGAGGAACTTCACTCCGGCAAGACCGTTGAGGAGTCCGTAGCAAGAACGGTGGCCACAGCCGGTCGTACCGTCTTTTTCTCTGGGTTGACAGTTCTCGTGACAGTTTCATCATTAATGTTTTTCCCACTTATGTTCCTTAAGTCATTTGGTTACGCCGGTGTCGGAGTCGTCTTTACAGCAGTATTTGGCGCTTTAATTCCGCTTCCTGCAATTTTGGCAATGCTTGGTACACGCATCGACAAACTGGTTGTTCGCAAGAGTGCGATCACACCAAAGGAAGATGGTCGTTGGGCACAAACCGCGCGGTTTGTAATGAAACGTCCGATCTCGGTCGTTGCTTTCGTGTTAATCATCTTGGCTATCTTGGCCACTCCAATTAAAAATATTGTCTTCTCGGAAGTTGATAGTCGCGTTTTGCCTGCCAGCAATAAAGCAGCTATCGCCACCGCGGTTAGCATCAAGCAGTTTGACGGACAGAGTGCAAACCCCATAGAAATCGTCATTCCGGGGGGAGCAACTCATCAGGCACAGTTAGCTTCCTACTCAGCGGAGGTGGCTAAAGTTCAACACATAGTTTCGGTTTCTCCCCCACAGATTGTCGGCAATGACGCACGAATTTCTGCGACTTTCTCAATCGGATCGCGGACCACAGATGCCGAAAAGATGATCAACGCGGTTCGGAATCTTCCTGCGCCATTTAAAACTTACGTGGGTGGGGCTGCAGCCGATTTCACCGATACTCAAGCCGGAATAGCACACACCTTGCCTTGGGCGTTGGGTTGGATTGCGCTCACAGTTTTGATTCTTCTCTTCTTATACACCGGCTCAATTATCTTGCCCATAAAAGCGGTAATCCTAAACATCCTTTCACTGAGTGCGACCATGGGAGTTCTATCCTGGATCTTCATTGATGGACATATGACTTGGCTCGTGGGTTCATTCACGAAGACAGGCACCATTGACACCTCGATGGTGATCTTGACCTGCGTAGTGACCTTTGGACTCTCGATGGATTACGAAGTCTTCTTGCTCTCTCGTATCAAAGAAGAGCACGATGCGGGGCGTTCAAATGTCGATGCAGTCGCAACTGGTTTACAACGCTCTGCTCGAATTATTACCTCCGCTGCCGTCCTTTTGGCGGTTGTCTTCGCCGTCTTTCTCACCAGCGGAGTAACAAATATTAAGACTTTAGGATTTGGTGTTGCTTTCGCAATTCTGTTGGATTCAACGATGGTGCGAGCGCTCTTGGTTCCTGCCCTGATGCGGCTCTTCGGTGAACGAAATTGGTGGGCTCCAAAATCACTGAGGCGCTTCACGCTCACACACTAAAAAAATCAACCAACTAAGGCTGAGGATCGCGTCTATCGCAGGCGTTGACAGGAGATAGATGCGATCCTTCGTTCTACTGCGTGTCCCAGGCCGGAGTTGAACCGGCGGCCTACCGCTTAGGAGGCGGTCGCTCTATCCACTGAGCTACTGGGACCAGAAATTGATCACCTCGTTAGTTTAATCGGGCAAATTCACACAGTTTTCACACCCAGGAAATTAACTTTTCGCGCCCTCCCCTGGCTTTAGACCCTAGAATTGGCTCGTAATCACGTGTACCGAAGCCCTTGGAGGAGTCAATGTTGAAGAAGCTCACAACCCGAAAACTTACGAGTCTTGCGATAGTAAGCATGTTAATCGTAGGTGGATCGATCGCGCTGAGCGCATCCGCTGATGCTGCCGGGAAACAAGGAACTACATGCACCAAACTCAAGGCCAAGTCTGGTATCTACACCTGCTCAACGAACCCCTTGGCACCCACTAGCAAAACTTTGGTTTGGATTACCGCTGATTGCGCCACTACACAGGCTGACTACCTCTCAAACATTGCGGACTCCGCCTCTTATGCTAAGAACGCAGCAAATGCCACAAGCCAAGCTCAGACGTTGCTCGCCTCTTACCAAAATGCTTTAACTGTCGCCCAAACCTCTCTCAATAATTTTATGACTACCAACATCTACACGATCGAATACACCCCTGGAACTAAAACTCCATCAGTGCAAGTAACAGGATTTAATGCGGCAGTTGCTGCATATCAGGCAAAGTTGGCCTCGGATCAAGCCGGACTTCTTGCTGCGCAAGCAGCTCTTGCTAAAGATGTCGTTAGGAGCCAACAGGCAACGAATGACCAAGCAGCCATTAAAGGTTACACAGATGGAGTTAAATACCGTCAACAGACGATCGACCAACTGAACAAAACTTTAGCCCCCATCCAGACAACTATTGCCAATGATCAAAAAGCCATAGTCACTTGGACTTCAACAGTAAATGGTTCAATTGCACAACAGAAGTTGCTTACAAAGCAGCTTCAAGACGCAATTACCACTGCGAAGTCAACGCGCGCTGCTGCTTGCAAAAAAGGGTTCTAGCCCTTCAATCACTCGTCGCTGTTCGCTCAGCAACTAATTGATTAGCCTCGTGAGATGGTCATTGGAACCGCAAGAACTTACAGGAACTTGCGCCTGTCGGTCGTTGGTCTACTAGCCCTGCATCTGATTCTAAAAGTAATAATTTCAGAGCCAACCGCACTCGGCGACCTCTTTATTTTCAACTCGATAGCTTTCTTGGCCGCCGCTATTGCTTTCTTCGCCCCACCTTTCAATGATCAGCTCGCACGCCTAGCTCTGTTCGGCGCAATTTTCCTCTGGGCGATCGGATCGGCCACAACCACGTGGAACTCCTTCTACTCCCCCACAATTTGGCCAAACATCTCTGATATTTGCTACGTACTCTTCTACCCACTGATGCTCTTTGGTCTTATCCGTGCGCTCACGGCACGAAGAAAATTCCGACCCGCCGAAATTCTTGATGTTGTCATCATCACCTTCGGTTTTTCAACTTTAATTGCGGCTCTCTTTCTAAAGAGCGCAATGAATCACTTCGTTGGTAGTTCCACTACGGTCTTCTTTTCCATTGTTTATCCCGTGGGTGATGTCGTCCTTCTCTCTATCGCTTTGATAATCATCCTGGTTCAGCACAGGGCATTTCGGTCGGTCCTTTTCTTAATTGGAATCGCTATCTTCACGGTTACCGATCTCTACTTTGTGTTCAAATCCGCGACTTCTGGTTACAACTTTGCCTCAATTACTGACGATGGATGGTTAGTTGGATTGATTTTCATCGCAGAAGCGCTTTGGCATCACGGAGGCGATTCGAGAATAAGTGAAAAAATCATTTCAGCTTCAACAACGGCTGCCATGATCTTTAGTGGTGCAATTCTTACAATTTCTGCTCTTAAAGAAGGCTATATTCCTTCAGCAGCGTTAGTCCCCGCTATTGCGACCGTTGCCCTCGCAGTCGTAAGGATGGCGCTTGCGCTCCACGATGCGAGAACTGCATCCACCAATTTAGAACTTTCGCGAATCGATGAACTGACAGGGTTGGCGAATAGACGAAGATTCATCGCAGAAATTGATCTCTTAGCGGCAGGCAACGGAACCATTTTGTTACTCGACTTAGATGGCTTTAAGGTCGTCAATGACACGCTGGGTCATGGGGCTGGGGACGAGCTTCTTCGTCAGATTTCAATACGCTTTTCCAGAGTTGTTCCACACGGTTCACTCGTAGCAAGGCTTGGCGGAGATGAGTTTGGTGTCGTTATTCCTGGTGGACCACGACATGGGCTTGAAGTTGCCTTAGCTCTTGCATCAACGGTCAGTTATCCATATATCGTGGCCGGACATGAAGTCTCAGTGGGGGTAAGCATCGGGCGCGTTATTAACGATGGAAGCGCAGATACTCTTCATCGAGCCGATAGCGCGATGTATGAAGCTAAGCGTGCTGGGGGCGGAATGGTTCTTTGGACACCTTGATCTCTTCAAGTCGCTTGAGAGATTCAAGTCGTTCGATTGGGTGATCCACAATTCTTCGCACGTAACCGTGTGTATAGCCGTCAAGTGCGTCCCAAGGGGTATGAATATCAGCCCCCGATAAATGTCGCAGTTCTGGGACGTAGCTGCGGATGTAATTACCTTCGGGATCAAATCTTTTTCCTTGTTCAACTGGATTGAATACCCGGTAATACGGAGACGCATCAGTTCCGCACCCGGCAGTCCATTGCCAACCGTGTGAATTTGAAGCGACATCATTATCGATGAGGTACTTCATGAAGAAATTTGCACCATGCTGCCAGTCAATATGTAAATCTTTTACCAAGAATGAGGCCACCACCATTCTGGTCCGATTGTGCATCCAACCTTCTAATCGCAACTGTCGCATCGCTGCATCGACTATCGGATACCCGGTTTGGCCACGACACCACAAATCAAATTTTTCACGGGGTTGGTCATATCGCATAGAAATAAAAGCTGGATTGTAATATTCACGTGAGGTGTGTGGATTGTGGTGAAGAACATCTGCGTAAAATTCTCGCCAGGCTATTTCTTTTCGGAAAATTTCGTGTGCAGTTGTTTGATTCAGGTCGGCAAGAATCGTCCGTGGGTGGATCTCTCCCCAACGCAGGTGAGGGCTCAGCCGACTTGTTCCAGGTATCCCAGGGATATTGCGCGCCTCATCGTAGGAAGCCAGTCCACCAGTTTTAAATGCTTGCCACCGTTGTAGAGCTGCGACTTCGCCAGCTTCTTGTAATTGAATCCCCGCGGGAGGTAGCCAAGTGGGCATGTGACGATCTATCGGAAAGGGCTGAATGAAGTTAGGGGTTATCGGTGCAGGTGCTGGCGCTCGCCAGCCATGACCCTTCCAAGCCCTAAAAAAGGGGGTATAGACCCGATAATTGGATCCATCTGATTTCTGTACCCGCCCCGGCGCGATGGCGTAATTCGAACCGGTGAACTCAATAGTGAGCCCAGCCGCTTGAATCTCGGCCTCGGCGCGTACGCCGTAAGGTGCAAATTCCCGCGCGGCATGAACGGAGGCAATTTGATATCGGTCCACCACATCCTTGAGGACGGTCGCGGGGTTCCCAGCGACGACAGCTATTTTGCCACCAACTGCTTCATTCAACTTTGAAAGGGATTGTGCTAGATACGCTCGACGAAATTCACCAGCACGATCTGCTACCACTTCATCCAAAATAAAGAGCAGAAGAGTTTCATCGGCTGCGGAAAGCGCATCCAACAGCGCTGGGTTATCGGCCAAGCGAAGGTCACGTCGAAACCAGAACAGGGAGCGAGGTGGCATGTGACTATCCTTTCACAGTGGAGATCGTTAAGCGTTTTCAAGTTCGAGGCGCTTCAGGTTCGGTATCGCGAACAGAATTCGAAGGGCGGATCGTCGATTTCTGGGCACCACAAGAAGCAACGCCTTATCTCCTCGTTACACACGACGGACAAAACATTTTTGATAAATCAACAGCTACCCGACATAGGACGTGGGAATTAGCGGGTACCGCGTGTGCTGTAGCGGCAGAACTAGGCGTACAACCTCCAGTCATCATCGCTGTTTTCCATTCTCGTAGCGAATCTGACCCTCATGGGCGAGGGAAGGATTTGGCTCCTCAGGATATTTTTATGCGTGGCGTCCAGCCTGTTGTTGGTCACTCTGGAATCTGGCCAACCACCAAGCCAACTTTTCCGTTATCGGAGCTTCGTGGAAATGCTTATCTTGAACAGATCACTTATTCGATTGTTCCCTCGATATCAAATCATCTCGGTCACCAGATAATCCCAGAACACACCGCTATGTTGGGTGCAAGCATGGGAGGACTTGCGACGCTCAATGGTGTTGCTCGCTACCCCGACATTTATCGGACTGCGCTCGCTTTTTCGACTCACTGGTCCGTTGGAAAAGAACCACTTGTAGATAAACTCATGATCTCTTTACCGCGCGCTGGGCGGCACAAAATCTGGATGAGCCGCGGCACCAAATCGCACGATGCAAAATACGGCCCATATCAAGAGCGCGCGAATACTTTGGCTAGTTCTTTGGGATATCGCTACGGGTACGATCTTGCGACGCCAATATTTACTCGCACAACTCACAACGAAAGGTCTTGGGCAAGTTACGTAAATCAAGCACTTCGATTTTGGATTTCCCGCTAGTTAATGAGTTTTAAATATTTTGACGGCACTTGTTGCTGTAACACCGTAGGAATCGGTCGCGACGGTTCTAAATTGAATACTGGACTTCTTTGGGAAGGTAGAAAGAAGCGGGAAGACGCGATAAAGGCCGTTCGCATTCGGGTCGGGTGAAAACGTTGGAGCCGAATCCACTCCTAGACTTTGCCATGCGCCATTTCCGACACGATACATAAATGCGACATCGACAAAAGGTGAACCTTTGACTCTCGCATCTACCTCCACCTGAGTTGGGTCCACTAAATCTGGCTGTACTTGAACGGTGGTTGCGGATAACTTTCGCGCTTTGGGTACGGGAGAATCTGAGGTGAAGACCGCCCAACTGAGTGCTGGCAAGGTAACTGTTGTCTTTCCAGAAATAACGGTCGCTTTTCCGTGTCCGCTCTGAATAGACCACGAAGAGTTAGTTGAATTGCTTGTAAATGTGGCGACTGATGCAGCTGAATAATCATTAACCGCCACCAACATTTCCTGGTGGGTTGTATTATCAAATCGACTGAAAGCAAAAATTCCTCTATCCGCGTAATCTGTTGTTTGGCTGCCGGTCGCCAATGCTGGAAATTTATCCCGCAAGGCAGTGAGCGTTCGAATGGTGTCCTGCAATGGATTAGTCGTGTCAAAGCTGCTACCTGTTCCAATGAAATCTCCGCCAATTCGGTACTGTGATTGCCAGCTAAGTACTCCAGTCGGAAAGAGATCCTGTCTGGCCTCCTTGTCATTAGCACCCGTTAAACCAAATTCATCGCCGTAATAAACAATCGGCACTCCGCGGATCGTGAATAATAATGCGTGCGCCAATTCATCGCGTTTCAGGGCGACCGTGCCATCAGTGGCTTTTTGGACAATAAAGGAGCCGATCCGACCCATGTCGTGGTTCCCTAAGAATGTTCCAAGTCCGTTGGCATTAGTTGTAGCAGTCGTATAGAAATCATCGGTATTAAAATATGCCCCTAGGAGTTCAGTGTCATAGTTGTTGATGTAACCAATTATTGCGGCCTGTATTGGGAAATCTAAGACTTCATTGAAGGAAGCGTTTTTGATCCAGAAGGAAGTGTTGCGTGGATTTGCATCGTAGACCTCACCCCACATTGGAAAGGAACTTTTTCCTTGCGAAAAGGCGGCTTGCCGCATTGCGGGAAGAAAGACTTTCCAAAATGCGGTATTCACATGCCGAGAAGAATCAATTCGAAAACCATCTATTCCGGTATCGACTATCCAGTTACTAAAAACATCCACCCATCCTTTAACCACTATCGGGCTTTCGGTGAACAGGTCATCCAACCCGTATAAATCACCATATTGCAGTGATTCATCGGTCGACCCTGTGTCGCCTCGATTATGATAATTGAGCGGGTTATTTAACCAATCTGGACTTTTAATGTTGAGATTTTGAGGTGCAATGATCGGCGTCTTTGGGTAACTCGTCTTCACGCTTAATTGATCCAGCGTCGGAAATTTTGACGAGCCAGCTAATTTCACTGGGTTAAAAACTGCGCCACTTGTTGTCTTATACGGTTGATCGGCAAGTGCAATATAAGAACTACCTTGAGCGTAATGAATAACGTCGGCGGTATGGTTGACGACAATATCCAAAATAATCTTCATTTGTTGGGCGTGCGCATCTGAGACCAATTCTTTGAAATCAGCCATCGTCCCAAGATGAGGGTCTATCTGATCAAAGCCCACCCCCCAATAACCGTGATAGGCAGCGCTCTTGCCATCAGTAGCTACTGGTAGTTGACGAACAACAGGGGTAATCCAAATTGCTGTGAATCCAAGCGACTTAATATATGGAATTCGATTTATCAACCCGCGAATATCTCCACCATGATAAAACCCAGGATCAGAAGGTAGATATCCGGTTGAAGTTGGTCCCCCAGCTAGCCCACCCTCATCGTTTGACGGGTCCCCATTTTCAAAGCGATCGAGCATCACAAAGTAGATCATTTCGGGATGAGTGGTCGACACAGTTGCGGCTCTTGCGGGCAATCCTGATGTAACCAATCCCAGCAGCAGACAGAGCAAAGCGAAAAAACGGGGTCTTGGAAACAAATTAGCCTTTTACAGAGCCAGCAGTGAGTCCGCTGATTATGTATCTTTGAAGTGAGAGGAAAATTGCCACGAGTGGAATTGAGGCGATGATTGAACCCGCTGCAAATGGTCCCCAGTTAGTTGCATATTGACCACTGATAAATGCTTGAAGGCCCACGGCGATTGTTCGGGAATGCATATCAACTAAGAATAAACGAGCAAGAATAAATTCATTGAAGGTTCCAATAAAGCTCAATAGGCTCACCACCGCCAAAATTGGCGTTGCAAGCGGCACAAATATCAACCAATACGTTTGAACCGCACTTGCGCCATCCACCTTTGCGGCTTCATCAAGTTCAATCGGAATGGAGTCAACAAATCCTTTGAGCAGCCAAATATTTACTCCCATTGCGCCGCCCATATACACGAGCAAAAGACCTGGCTCGGTCCCCAGACCGATGTGCGGTGCAAATGAATAGACCCGCTCCATAATTACATATACGGCGGATAAAGAGAGAATCGCAGGAAACATTTGAACGAGCAGGAGCAATTGCAATCCCTGCTTCTTTCCCTTGAATCGCAACCTGCTAAATGCAAAGGCGGATGCCGCACCAATGACAACAGAAACGATTGCGACGGAGCCCGCAATAACGATGGAATTCTTCATCCAGACCAAATAGGGAATCGTCGGACTTGTAAAAAGCATGTGGAAGTTGCGGAATGAAATGCTCTTAGGGATAAATGAGGTTACTTGCAGACTCCCCGTTGGGCTCAACGCAGAGAGAAAGACTAGGTATATCGGAAAGAGGACGAAAAAACTGATAACCAGTGCGATGGCATGACGCCACAAATCTTCTTTCAGCCATCTTTTCATTTGAATGAATCCAATACTTTAGATCTTCTAATTCCATAGAGTGAAATCGATGCGATAATAAAGAAAATCACGACCGAAATTGCACTGGCGAGACCCAGATTCTGCGTCCCCGCTCCAAAGGCAATCTTGTAGGTATAGCTAATTAAGATATCGGTTGATCCCGCAACTGCTCCCCCTAGCGTGTTGGTCGGTCCGCCTCCCGTCAGCAAATAGATAATGTTGAAGTTGTTAAAATTGAAGGCAAATGAGGCAACGAGTAACGGTGAAACGACCTGCAAAAGCAGCGGCAAAGTAATCTTTCGAAAAATTTGTCTGTTGCTAGCTCCATCGATGGCCGCCGCCTCAGAAAGCTCCGCCGGAATCGCTTGGAGTGCACCACTCGAGATTAGATAGAAATACGGGAATCCCAACCACAAATTAACAATAATCACGGCCGCTCGCGCCCACAGTGCTTCCTGGAACCAGTGCACGTGCGTGCCAAAAAGGTGGTTGATAGCACCAAATTCGGTGTCGAACATTCCGCCCCAAATCAAGATACTCATGATGCTAGGCATCGCGTAAGGCAGGATGAAAATCGAACGATATATCCGTCTTCCAAAGAGTTTGCGGTTCATAATCATTGCCACAAGAAGCCCGAGGGCAAACTGCGTCAGCACAGTCAATGTCGCAAAGACCATCGTCCAGATAAAGACTTGAATAAGCGGCTTTCTAATCTGTGGATCAGTAAAAAGCTTCGCATAGTTAGCGAACCAAATCGGGGCTCTCCAGCCAGGTTGCAAGAAATCCGTCTTACTAGCGACGTTGGCGTAATTGCCGACGCCGTTATCTTTGTAGACCGCTCCGGTTTGGACATTGACAAAGGTGTCGTTTGCTGAGTTGTATTTCAATGTTTGGCTTTTCAGGGAGGCTACATTGCTACCCTCAATGGTAATAAAGAAAGAAGAAGAATACTGAAATCGAGTATTCGCAATTTGTTGATCGAGGGCATTTTGTTGGTCGGGTGTCAATGCATGAAATCCCGGTGCAATTGTTGCATCACCGTTTTCGTCGACTGCCACCGTAGCAGGATCTAAATCAGTCTTTGTGGTTGCAGTAGACAGAAAGTAGACCTTATTTGTGGGATCAGAGGCCAAAATTTCTAGATTTTTTGAACTGTCTTCACCGATAATTATGTCAAAAGTCGTTTGATTGGGATCCGGTCTTACACCAGTAGCAAGGATTCTCGATATGGCGTCTGGCTTGGAAATGTAATTGCCAGTTTCATAGTGGAAAGCCGACATTGCGACGGTGTAAACAATCGGAGCCACGACAAAAGCGAAGAGAAAGAACATACCGGGAAGAAAGAATTTCATCGGAATCGAGAAATTGGTCAGATATGTGACGGCTATAGCAATCAGCCCAATGGTGAGGAAGCCGCAAATTGCATACTCGCGCTTTGCGAATGAACTCATAATAAGCATGAGGAGAATGGCAGAAACAAAAGCGACCACGATGTACTTGAGGGCCACCGTGATCTTGCGATTAAACAACTTCTCCACTTTTATTATCCGTTCATATTAAAAGTCAGATAAATGGTAGTACGCGAAATTGGTGGGCAATGATTTTTGCCCACCAATTTCGTTAGAACAGATCCTTCAATAAGAAGGAGTTAGAGCTGTGGGATCCCTGCTGCAACGTTTGCCTTGAAGAAGGTATCCATCGATTGCGCTGAAGCCAATGGGCTCTTCCCGTTGACTAGAACGTCGGTCCAGAATGCTGGGAGAAGATCCCAGAATGCTTTTCCGCCAGGTGCTCCATTAAGGATTGCGCCAATCTGTGGAATACCAGCGACAGCGCCAGCCTTACCGAAGCCCTTTTGAGCATCAGTTACTGATGGATCCTTTTGAGCCTTCTTGTTAGCAGGTGGACGCAGTTCAACGTTCTGATATGCGACTGCACCAGCAGCTGAGCCAAAGAAGTTATTGAGCAGACTCTTTGCGCCTTGATCAACGCCATGAGCGGCTGCGTAAACGGTCAAAAGCGCGCCAGATACTGAAGCGAATGCGGCGCCATTTTGACCGTGAAGAATTCCAGGAACTGGCATCAAGTTCATGTCAAAGCCAGCCTTGGCATAATCCTGCCATTCCCAGTTTCCGATGATTGCGTAAGGAACAGTTCCAGCTAGGAATGCAGTCTTGCAACCGGTATCAGTTGCAGGGAAGAAACCATTGCTCTTGCCGTTCTTGCCCAAGAGGTACTTAGTGACGTTCGCTGCAACTGTAGCGGCAGGAAGTGGATCAGCAGATGGATCTACTGTGCCAGATGGTGTCATTACATATGGAGCTCCACCAAGTGCACTGAGAACAGATTCAGCGCCCCATGACATTCCGCCACCAGCAACACAAAGACCAGCAGTCAACTTATCTGCTGCTTTGTTAGCCAAATAGAAATTTACCATTTGAGCAAAAATTCCTGGCTTGCTTGTGAGCTTTGAGTTGTAAATCATTGCGACATTGTTGATATCTAGTGGAACTCCGTACAGAACGCCTTTGTATGAAAGGTCGAAGAAGTTATTTGCGGTGAACTGCGCGCGGACTGATGAGGACAAAGTAACAGGGGCTAACTTGCCTTCCTTGGCACCTGTTGGAACCCAGTCATTTGCGCCGACCACGATATCTGGACCTGTAAGGGCGGTCGCATTACCGAAAGCTGTATCCAAAGCCGCAAAACTAGAGAATGGAACGATCTTGATGGTGTAACCAGGAACCCAGTCACCCTTAGCAGCAATTACTTGTTGCAAGTGTGGTCCACGAGTTTCATCGGCCCAAACTATGATTGTCTTGGATGCAGCGTGAACTGGCGCAGAAACGAAGCCTGACATCAGACCCACTGTTAGCGTAAGGGCGGCTACCTTTCCAAATTTACGTTGAATCATGTGACTCCTATATATAAAGAATGTCTCACCGAGGGGATGAAACGAGTAAGCAAATTTCATACTACCTAGGGCATCAAGTCAAGCAAATTAGCCTCTTTTAGCGCTCGCGCCATAGGTGGTACCACTAATATTAGGCTCATCTTTTGAAGTGGCGGAAACCGATACGCAATCGTTATCTAATAACCTCTAGGTAACTGGTTCTAAGAAAATTCTAGGAAATTACCGCTTTGTTTTAGCAAGCTGCCAAATGCCAACTTCTGCCGCAGCAGTTACGTACTGAAGAACGCTGCCCTCAAAATCGACGCCGAACAAGGTCTTCTGATGTTGATATCCATATTTCGAAAGATCCAAATCTATTTTTGTTTTCTTCCGTGCCACGACAACAAGAGCGTTCTCTTTCTTGCTTTCTCGCAGGAATGCGACGTAGTTGTCTTTTACCTGCACCCAACGCAATCCTCCAGAAGCAAAAGCGTTACTGGATCGACGAATGGCTATCAGCTTTTTTACTTGCTCAAGAAAATCGAAGTCCCAATCCGAGCGATCATTCCAGTCAATTGTTCGTCTTGCATCTTCACCCCAAGCTCCACGCAATCCAATTTCATCACCTGCGAAGATCGAAGGCACTCCAGGATACGTAAGGAGCAACCCCATTCCGGCTAAATGTCGGTCTGCATCTCCGCCAACAACATTTCGAAATCGGGCTGTGTCATGAGAATTGAGCAAGAGCATGCTTGCAACGAGAGCGCGCCAGGGAATTCCAGCATTAAACATTCGCATTGCGGAAACCATTTCATGGCCGGAGAATTCGGGAACTTTGGTCGGCAACCCAAAGAAGCCACCTTCTACCTCAGGATTATTTTTAAGCCATCCCCACACCGGTCTCATAAAACCGTTGTAGTTCATCGTGCCATGCCAACCAAAACCATCGAGGTCACCGGGAAATTGATCTGCATTTTCGGCTACCAACCAAGCATCCGAATTTTCCGTATCCATGGCACTACGAATCCCTCTCATAACTTCTCGATTAAGATCTTGGTCTTTATATCGCCCTGTCATGTTCCCAACATCAATGCGCCACCCGGCCATTGAGTAGGGAGCTCGTAGCCATTTGCGAACCACAGAATTCCTGGACTCCCACATCAATTTTCGCAGGATTGGAGAGGAGTAATTCAGTTTAGGCAAGGAGGCCAATCCCCACCAACCCTCGTACCCATGCTTTACCGACTTATCCCAGTAAAAAAATCCATGCTCCTTGCTTTTAGAATCTGCCAGCGCTTTTTTGATCCATGGGTGCCCCGCTCCACAGTGATTAGTGGTCAAGTCGCCCATAATTCGAATACCTTTTTTTGATGCTGCTTTGGAAAGAGCAAAAAGTGCCTCATCTCCCCCGAGCAATGGATCGACCTTGTCGAAGCTGCTCGCGTCGTACCGATGCGTGGAACTCGCAGGAAAGAACGGCGTGAAATAGATACCTGATGCGCCCAAACTTGTAATGTGATCCAAATGTTCCTTCACGCCTTCGAGGTCACCACCAAAATATTCAACGCTTGTGTTCACACCTCGACCAGCCGGAAGATCAGTCCATGTCTTACGCACGAAATTTGTTGGAATCTTTCGTAGCTTTCCCGAAGTCGCAAAACGGTCCGGGAATATTTGATAAAAAACTGAGTTATTGATCCATTGCGGATATTTGGGTTTAGCGAAAATTTGAAAATCATTTGCGCTCGAAACATCAAATGGATAGAGACCTCCAGCGTTGAGCCAGTGATACCCACTCTTTCCAACAATAAGGAACCTGTATTGGGCGACTAAATTGATAACAGGAACAAATTATTACTGCATTGCCGGAAGCTATGCGTGTATTGACTTCTCC
>CAIYQS010000149.1 GCA_903928395.1 uncultured Actinomycetes bacterium
CGCACGCAATTTTGGGAATTCAAGGAGTAGGCAAGGAAGGCGTTGATAAGCGAATCGACGTTGTGGCAACGGCGATGCGAGGGGGAATAACGGCACCAGAATTAGCAGATCTGGAATTGGCATACGCCCCACCATTTGGTTCCGCAAAAGATCCAGTAAATATGCTCGGCTACATTGCGGAAAACGTGCTTACTGGCGTTACTCCTTCTGCACAGTGGAATGAAGTTCAAGAAAGAGTAGCCGAGGGATATTCGATCCTAGACGTTCGGAGTGTTGGAGAAGTTAATCGTGGAACGCTCCCAGGAGCCGTTAACATCCCAATTGATGAAATCCGTGAAAGAAAAAGTGAATTACCTGTGGGGAAAATACTCGTTACTTGTCAGGTCGGGCAACGTGGTCATGCTGCCACTCGCTTGCTCCGCGAAATGGGATTTGAGGCAATAAATCTTGATGGCGGATATATGACGTGGAGTAACTCTCCAGCAAATCAACTACTAGAGGAAAAGGTAAGCCAATAATGTGTACCAAAACAACATGCCGCAAGTGCGGAAAAGCATCATGGTCTGGTTGCGGACAACATGTCGAGCAAGTAATGCGTGGGATTCCAAAGTCGCAGCGCTGTCAGGGTCACCAAAATGATCCAAAAGAACCAGGTCTTTTCTCTAGAATTTTCGGCAAGAAGTAAAGGGGTCCACTATGTGTAGTGCAGTACGTTGCGATCGTTGTGGAAAAGCCACCTGGGCAGGTTGCGGACAACATGTAGAAGAAGCCCTGAGTAGGTTTCCAGAAGATCAAAGGTGTCAGTGTCATGCAGATATGTCGGCCTGGCTACCAGGGAAGTAAATCAAATGGCTACATTAAATGTCACCACCGCTGAGTTCGAAGAGTTGGTGCTCAAAGAAGGAATCACCTTCGTTGATTTCTGGGCTGCGTGGTGTGGTCCCTGCAGAATGTTCGCTCCGATATTCGAAAGCGCTTCCAGCCGATTTCCAGAAATTACTTTTGCGAAAGTAGACACTGATGCTGAAACAGAGATAGCTAGCGCTGCAAGCATCTCATCAATTCCAACCTTGATGGCATTTCGGGACGGGATTTTGGTGTTTCGGCAACCCGGAGCCATGTCAGGACCAAGCTTTGAAGAACTTATCCAAGCCGTGAAGAATCTCGATATGGAAGCGATCAAAACTGACATCGCAAAAGCAGAAGCCCAAAAACTTGCAGACTGACTCCGGCAATCGCTGGCGAGAAATGCTTGCAAATTGGGCTATCCCGCAGACGATTTTAAACCAGGCTCCCGAAGATCCTTGGATCCATCCGCCAGTTATGTTTCAAGTCCCGGCAGAGATATTAGATTCGATCTCACATCAACGCGCCCGCGAAGCAGTTCCCATTGGTGGCACAGTATTGGATGTGGGATGTGGCGGCGGAATTGCAGCTTTCGCGCTAACTCCTCCTGCATCTCACGTTATTGGCGTTGATCATCAAGGCGAAATGCTAGAAATGTTTGCAGAAAATGCACGAGCTCGTGGAGTTTCGGCAGAGGTCTTCGAAGGCTTCTGGCCGGCTGTTGCTAGTGGAGTTCCAATTGCCGATGTTGGAGTGGCTCATCACGTCGTTTACAACGTGCCAGAAATAGAGAATTTCCTGATTGCCATGAACGATCACGCCAGTAGGCGAGTGGTGCTAGAGCTACCACAACGACAACCTTTAGCAATTGCGTCCCCATTGTGGAAACACTTTTGGAATCTAGATCGACCTGTGGACCCGACTCCTACGGATTTGGTAGCTGTATTGAAGGAATTGGGTTTCAACGCTCATTTAGAGCTTTGGAATGGAGCGATGCGAAGCGAGGTAGATATTGAACAAGCCGCGCATTTTTCGAGAATTCGACTTTGCTTGCCAGAAATACGAGAAGGAGAGGTTTTGGAGTTTCTCCAGAAGCAACCTCCAATAGAAAGTCGTAGTTTGGCGACCATATGGTGGGACACAAAATGAAAGTTGAAGGCATTTCGGCCTCGCTGCGCCAACAAGTAGCTAGAACTTTAGTTGGAATCCAAATCCTTATGCTCTCAATGATCGGGATTGTCGCCCTCGGCAACGTGGGTCGAGTTCCACACAGTTATGTGGCTTTTGAGATCGGATCCGTGATCGCAGGGCTTTTGGTGATCGGTGCGGCTGCCTGGGTGCTACGTCCATCACTTCGGGTCTCCCCGATTCCGAAGCAGGGTGCTCCGCTGGTTGCGCACGGAATTTATAGGTATGTGCGCCACCCGATGTATCTTGGGGTGATTTTAATTGGGTTTGGAGCGTCAGGATTTGCAGATTCCTGGCTCGGTTGGTCTTGCGAGATTGTTTTAGTGCTTAACCTGAACTTCAAAGCCCGCTTTGAAGATGCGCTTCTTAGAGAAATTCATCCGCAATCACTTCATTATCAACTTCACGTCTCACGGATATTGCCATGTCTAGGTGGAAGTTGCCGTACCAATTGTGAATTTAAGACAGAGTAACTAGAACCGACGAGCTGCAACAAACTTTTCGCCACCGAACCAAGCGCCAAAGGGCTCGATTCTTACTCGTGCTCCTGAATGGGGGGCGTCAACCATCTTACCGCCACCAAAGTAAATACCGACGTGGGCAATTGGTTGACCAAAGAACACGAGGTCTCCAGGACGGATTTGGTTGAGTGGAACCGATCTGCCATATGAAGTCTGGGCGGCTGCAGAGTGGGGAACCGAAATCCCAGCTTGCTGCAAGGCGCGCATCGTCAGCCCGGAACAATCCCAGTAAACCAATCCCGCGCCACCGAACATGTATCTAGAACCCAGTTGACGGAGTGCGTACTTGAGCGCGATGGCCGCGGCACCTGTTGCTCCAATTTTTCCTTTTGCCAGCGACAGTGAGCGCTTTTGATAAGCACTATCTTGCGAGGCTTGAAGGGCTGCTAAGCGCTGTCGTTGAGCTTTTGTCAAGCCTGAAAGTAATTTTTGAGCTTGTTTTAATTTTGCTTGAGCTGCAACTTCTTGAGCTTGATATCTAGCTTTGGCTGCGGCGACGAGCGCAACTTTTTGATTGAGGGTAAGAGCGGTGCTTTTAAGGGCGATATCGGCGGCAGCGAGTTTGCGCATCTTGATTGCATTTTGGGTTTCGACAACGCTTAAGGATTGTGCGCTGTTGAGATATTGTGTTGGATCGGAAGAGAACATCAAAGTCATTCCTTGTCCTAAGCCACCGTTTTTGTATTGCTCAGTTGCAAGGATTCCGATCTGTTTGTGCAGGGCCGAAAGGTTCGTCGTTTGAACGTTATCTTTCGCTTGTACTGAATTGAGAGACCTAGTGAGTGCGATTAAATCTACCTGGGACTGTTGCGCAGATTCTGCGATGGCCGATGCTTGAATTTGAAGCGCGGTCACTTGGGCTTGAACGGCGGCTAGCGACTGAGCCGCTTGGGCCGCAGGTAGGGCGAGGAAAGTTGAACTGGCAATGGAGAAGGTGATGAGAAGCGCTGTGATGGTGCGCTTGCTCGATCTCCGAAAAGTCATTGTGTTAGGTTACCGTAAGGTATCTTGCTGAAAGCAAGCGAGAATGGCACTAATATTGAGCATAGTGCGTCAGAATTTACTGAGAATGCGCATATGACCAGGAGTTGAACGGGTAATGAAATACCTGCAAGCCATGCGCATCAAGCAGTGGAGCAAGAATTTGCTGGTATTGGTGGCGCCATTTGCCGCTGGACACGTCTTTCACTATTCGATATTGAGCAAAATCCTCTTGGCTTTCTTCGCATTTTCATTCGCCGCGAGCTTTAATTATATTGTTAACGATCTTAGAGACGTGGAGCGAGATCGCACCAATCCTAAGAAATCGCATCGCCCAATCGCCTCTGGAGCGCTTACTCCAAATGCTGCGTGGGGCCTCGCCATCCTCAATTTATTTGTAGCCGTAATTTTTACCGCGTTCCTTCCGTGGGAGTTCGCTCTAACGCTCGGGATATATGTTCTGTTGACACTGCTTTATACCTATGGGCTCAAACATGAACCGATAGTCGAACTACTTATTGTGGCCTTTGGGTTTGCACTGCGCGCGATTGGTGGGGCGAC
>CAIYQS010000150.1 GCA_903928395.1 uncultured Actinomycetes bacterium
GCAAAAGAAACGATCGAAAAAGCGTCGCAGGCAGCTAAAGAACTGATTGATTCAAAAAATCGCGAGGCATCCACCATTACATCAGCTGCTCGTCGTGAGGCAGAGCGCGCAAAGGCGGAAGCAATTTCCGAAATTGCCAATTTCAAGAGTTGGTTGACCGGCGCGGTATCTGAGTCAGAACGGATGCAAAAATTGCATCTTCAAGCGCTCTCCTCGGCAGAAGAAGCTATTCGACAAACAAAGTCAAAAGTTACGACCGCTTTTGAACGACTAGCAGCACTCGGTGTCGATATTGAGAGTGCGTTAGACGAAGCGGATCGCCCCAAAGAAAGTGAATTTGTTCGTACGCAAACGCAATCCAAATCAGCAGCCGGAACGAGAGCAGCCAAAGTAGCACCGGCTCGCGCAGCAAGTACCCGCGCTTCCACTAGTCGAACAACCAAAAACCGCACATCTACCACTCGTAAGAGCGTAGGGAATAAAACAAAGCGAAAGTAATGATTGCAAAACCTTCCCGATATATCGCCCCAATAGACGGGCTTCGGGCGATCGCAGTAACGGCAGTAATTCTTTATCACCTCGGGCTGCCCTGGATTCCAGGTGGATTTTTAGGTGTTGATTTATTTTTTGTCATCAGCGGTTACGTGATTACCCGACTTTTGCTTGATTCAATAATGAGCAAAGGTGCCCTCGATCTACGTGAATTTTACTGGGCTCGCCTTAGACGTCTCGCACCACCACTACTAGTTTTACTGGCGGGAACCACACTTATTATTGCGCTTTGGAAGCCTGATGGAATCCATCGGTTCCTCAATGACTTGCCTTATGTCCTATCAGGAACCGAAAACTGGCACCTTGTGGCGGCGCATCAGGATTATTTCCAAGCCGTAGGTCGCCCTCCATTATTACAACATACCTGGTCACTGGCGGTTGAAATTCAGTTTTATCTTCTCTGGCCATTGATACTCCTCGCGATATTGCGCTATTTTGGCAAGAAGAGCGTTGCGAAGGTTTCGCTCGCAATCGCTTGCACTTCGGGATTGGCGCTCTTTATTTATTCTTTAAAAGTAGATTCAACGCAAACTAATCGCATCAGCCATATTTACTTTGGGACAGATACCCACAGTTTGGGCCTCTTCTTAGGTGCTGCGCTGGCGGTGAGTTGGGTTCCAGCTAATCTCAAACGAGATATTTCGCAACGAGCCCAGGACTTTGTTGATGGAGTTGGAGTTGTTGGATTGCTCGGAATATTGAGCACCTTCTTTTTCATCGACGAAAATAATCCTTCGCTTTACCGAATTGCTTTTCCATTGGCAGCGCTCTTTGGCTGTGCAATCATTACCTCGCTCGTGCATCCCGCTTCAAGGTTCACTCCACTCCTAAGTGCCAAGCCATTGTTGTGGATCGGTGAGCGTTCTTACGGAATTTACCTTTGGCACTGGGTTATTTTTCAAGTCACTCGACCGAATGTTGATCTAGCCGGAGCTAGTTGGGCAATTAATTCGGCTCGAATATTAATAGTGATCGCATTGTCCGATATCTCTTTGCGGTGGATTGAAATTCCGATTCGGCGTGGACAATTGAGTAATTGGATACGTGGAATGAAATACCGAACTTCACGAATTCGCCGCCAAGAAAGACTGTGGATTCTGCTGACCATTGTCGGGATTTCCGTCACCACCGTTGGCGCGTCGTGGGCCGCCGTCATCGAAGATCGCCGCACAAATACTCCTGATTCCGCAGTGACTTCGATCAATCAACAACCAGCACCGGTCACAGGGACCCCAATTCCGACCACGACAAGCGTCAGTAATCCAGGTTTGTGGGTCACAGGTGACTCTGTCATCTTAGGAATTCGTGCAAAATTGTTGAATTACTTTCCGATTGCACTCATTAATGCGCGCGTCGGCCGCCAAATTGGTGAACTGATACAGGTAGTTCAACATGATCGAGTGGGACTCGCGAATTCAACGGTGATCCTGGATCTTGGTAATAACAACCATCTAGTTGAGAGCGATGTCCGTACTCTCTTTGAATTGCTTAAGAACCAGCCAAAAATCATTGTCGTTGATACAGCAGTCCCTAGAAGTTGGCGGGATGACAATAACCGGATTATCCGCAAGGTAATCGCCGATTATCCGCAGGCCAAATTAGTTGACTGGGCAACGCTTTCGCAGAATCACCCAGAGTATTTTGCTCCTGATGGAGTACATCTCGATGACGCAGGTGGCAATGTCTACGTCAACGGGATACTAGAGGCGCTGAAGTAAATGACTAAGCGTTCCCTGATTTAGGGATTTATTTAATTTAAGCGCTTCCTGATTTAAGCGTATTGACCAGGAAGCCCGAAGACCTTCCCAGGAACTATCGCTCCGTCAGTGTAAACAGCCGAAATCTTAAATGACGTCCATCCGCTGTTGTCTGTTTCTGTCACATTGAGTGAGAGTTGAGTTGCAGGGACAGTTGCAATTAATTTGAAGGGACCGCCGCTTGATGAAGCCTCAATGTTATAGGTAGCTATACCGCTTGAACCCGTTGCTGCGGCCCAGAATATTGCTGCACCTGTTGCTGTGTAATGAGCGACGATTCCTACTGGTGCTAGATCTGATGCGGTAGACGCAGGAGTTGGTGAGGCGGAAGGCGTAGCTGAACTTTGCGGGGCTGACGATGAGGTATCGGTAGGCGTTGCAACTGGAGTATTTGAGGTTGCTGGAGTTGCTGAAGTTGCTGGTGTCGAAGTTGAATTGTGATTTCGGGCCACGACCAAGATTGCAATTAAAACCACACCAATAATTACCCAGAGCACAACTCGAGAGGAGGATTTTGGACGTTCACCTGGCTCTTTTGGAGTTGTCGGGGCGGGAGTAGAAACAATCGAAGCTGGCTTTGGAGTTGAATCTATTGAGATCACCGGAGATGATTCAAGCGACGAGAAAGTCAAAGTTGGAACTGGTGGTATTACGATCCGGGTCGAGGTCCGCTTTGCAGCTGATTTCTTGGCAACGGCTTTCTTGGCGGCGGCTTTTTTAACTACCGCCTTCTTGACTACTGCTTTCTTGGCGGCGGCTTTTTTAATTGGCGCTTTAGTGGCCACCGCTTTTTTAACTACTGCCTTCTTTACAACAGCTTTCTTCGCAACCGCCTTCTTGACTACCGCTTTCTTGGCAACTGCCTTTTTGACTACTGCTTTCTTGACTGCGGCCTTCTTGGCAGCAACCTTCTTTACAGGGGCCTTCTTTGCGGTTGACTTCTTCGCGGTCTTCTTGACTGCCACGGGTGACTCCTCATTTGAATGTGATCTTAATGCTGATCAATTGGGCGTACTAATACCAAAATCGTACCTTAGTTAAATTGAACAACGGAGTAGCCGCGGGTAAATATTCACTTCACTGTGGTTCTAGGAATTTGGTCAATTCGGGAAGTATTTTTGCGAGAGCCTGACCTCGATGGCTAATCTGGTCCTTAATCTCGGAAGGAAGTTCGGCTGTTGTTTGGAGGTAACCCCGTGGCTGAAATATTGGGTCGTAACCAAAGCCATTGGAACCTCGGGGCTCCATAACGATTTCGCCCTCAATCCTCCCCTCTCTGACAACCACCTGACCTTCGGAATCGGCTCCCTTTGGCATCACAAAAGCTACGGCGCAGGTGAAGTGCGCTGCTAAGGATGGATCCTTCAATTCCTTTATTTCGCGGAGGACCTTCTCAAGATTGGCTTTATCATCACCATGAGATCCCGCCCATCTGGCAGAAAAAATTCCTGGTGCTCCCCCTAAAGCGTCGATGCATAGGCCGCTGTCATCTGCGAGCGCAGGTAACCCGGTGTATTGGGCAATTTGTTCTGCCTTAAGCAGGGCATTCTCTGCGAAGGTTGAACCCGTTTCCTCCACATCCGGCATATCGGGATAATCTCGCAACCCAAGCACATGAATATCGAGGTTAGCTGAATTCAGGATACGTTCAAATTCGGCCACCTTTCCTACGTTTCTGGTGGCCAGAACAATTTTTGCTTGAGTCATCGTTTAAGACAACGCCGCCGCTTGCAATCGGGTGAGTTCGGCACAACCAGCAACACCCAGGTCAAGTAATTGATTGAGGAGCGCTCGATCGAAGGGGACGCCCTCGGCAGTTCCTTGCACTTCGACGAAATTTCCATCGCCGGTACAGACGATATTCATATCGGTATCTGCGTCGACATCTTCTTCGTAGCAGAGGTCGAGCATCGGCACTCCTTTGATAATGCCAACACTTACCGCCGCCACAGACTGACGAAGCGGTTGTCGATCTCCAATAATGTGACCTTTACTCTTTGCCCATGCGATGGAATCTGCCAGCGCGACATAAGCTCCCGTGATGGCGGCGGTCCTAGTTCCTCCATCTGCCTGAAGTACGTCACAGTCGATAACAATGGTGTTCTCACCGAGGGCGCGAGTATCAACGACTGCTCGCAGCGAGCGACCAACCAGACGCGAAATTTCTTGAGTACGCCCGCCAAGTTTGCCTTTCACGCTCTCGCGATCTGAGCGAGTATGGGTTGCTCGAGGCAACATCGCATATTCGCTTGTTACCCAACCCTGTCCTTTGCCGGTCAACCACCTGGGAACGCCTGGGGTGAAGGAGGCAACGCAAAGCACTCGGGTGTTACCAAATTCAACGAGCACTGATCCTTCGGCATTCTTTAACCAATTGCGGGAAAAAGTAATCGGGCGCAGTTCATCTGCTCCACGATCGTTGAAACGTGAACTCATTTATATTTCCCCTTCAACGCTTTTTACTTCTGGGCCTAAGAATCGACGTGCTAATTTACTAAAAGAATCCGTGTCACCCGTCGCAATAAACTTGTAAGTAGGTTTTCCGGAGACGTTGAGCAAATCCTTTTCGACGAGTGTTCGATACAAATCCTTTGCTGTCTCTTCGGCGCTAGACACTAGTGTCACTTTATCCCCCATCACATATGAAATGACGCCAGTGAGAAGTGGGTAGTGAGTGCACCCTAAAACTAAAGTGTCCACGTCTTCATCAATCAAGGGTTGTAAGTATTCACGAGCAATGTTGGTGACGGCAGCTCCAGAAGTTTCACCACGCTCTACAAATTCGACGAACTCTGGACAAGCAACGGAAGTTATTGAAAGTTGCGGAGCTGCTGCGAATGAATCCAGGTACGCTCCTGAATCAATAGTTGCTACGGTTCCGATAACTCCAACACGACCTGAGTGGGTCGCCGAAACTGCGCGCCGCACGGCCGGTTGAATCACTTCTAAAACTGGAATTTCATAGCGCTCTCGGGCATCGCGCAGAGTCGCCGAACTGGCTGTATTGCATGCAATCACAATCGCCTTTACCCCGGCTACAACCAATTCATCCATAATTTCTAACGCGAAAGAACGCACTTCGGCGAGTGGGCGTGGTCCATACGGTCCGCGGGCATTGTCACCAACATAAATGATCGACTCCCCAGGTAATTGATCGATAATCGCCCTGGCAACCGTCAATCCACCTAATCCAGAGTCAAAAATCCCAATCGGTGAGGTTGCGGTTGGTTGTGACACTCGGTAAGTCTAACCGTTTGAAAGTAGGTTCAGGAGGCTCGCCTGAAGCCAACCCAGCCAAAAAAAGACCGCAAAAATCGGCTTTTGCGGATCCTCATCGGTGAGCGCTTCAAAATATTCATAAGAATCTGGCGTCACTTCCAAACGAACTGATAGCGCAAGCCGCAGATCATTGATGGCCATCAACCACGTTTCACTATCTAAGTCTTCGACCACTCCAGCACGATCTTCATCGACAATTACTTCCAGTGCGGCACGCACTTGTGCCAAGTTCCGTTTTTTCTTTCCACGAAGCGTCGGTTCCGTATATCGACGAAAATCAGCGGCAGCTTCGGGATCCGCATATGCATTCGGAAGCAATCGCAATAACACGGGATCATCCGGAACGATGATTTCTTCTGGCGCTGCTTTTAGCTGCGACATTAATTGCGCAAACGGATCACTTTCATCGTAATGATGATTGAAATCCCCTTCGCCAAGTAGCTCCAACAGTTGTTCCACTAAGTTAATAAGGATGTGCGCCTCATCAAGAGAAAGGTCGAGTGAATACAATTCTCCATCGCGAGAAAATTCTGACATCAGGACTTCTTAAAACTTGTCATCGCGCTGCAGGGTTGCCCAAAGGCCATGCTCGTGAAGCCGCTGCACATCGCGTTCCATCTCTTCTCGAGAGCCAGAAGTTACGGCAGCCCGGCCTTCGTTGTGGACTTGCAGCATGAGTTGATGCGCATGCTCAGCCGTAAAATTAAATAATTTTATGAACACGAAGGTCACGTATGACATTAAGTTGACGGGATCATCCCAAACAATTGTGACCCAGGGTTTGTCTACGAGTTGTGATATGTCCAGATCGGATTCGATCATCGTGTCAGTCGCCAAGTTCTACCCCTCCTCACGACTTCATCGGACCCAGACTGTGACAAGGGGGGTTTGTACTGCAGCGAAATTCTGATCAGAAGCAATACCAACTCGAAATGGCACAAACCCGGGCGCGTCATTTGTAACGGCAAAAGTTACCATCCCTGTTGCATCTGTCGTAGCGTGCGCGCCATTATTTAAGGTGACGGGCACTCCCGCCACCGCCGGGAGCACATGGGCAACGATTGAGTAAGAGATGCCAACTTTCATAGAGGCCGGGATGGCCCACGATAATTGTCTTGAAACCTTGACCGATACTGTCGGTGTATCACCCTCAAGTCGTTGCCACGTTGCATCGGTGAACATCCGAACATTGGTGTTTTGAGTTAATTGCAGCGTTGCGGTGTACGTTCCATCTGCAGCGGTAACACCATCTTGAACCGTCATCCACGTTCCTCCAGCAATTTGTGTCTGAAGGTGGACTGGTATTCCAGCGGCTGGAGTTTTGTCGGGGAGTAAAAAGGTGCCAGTAAGGTTTGTTGGAGTTCCGATAGAAATATTGGTCGAATCAGCGGTGAGTGAAGCGCTGACGGAATCTGGGGAGATTGCCAAAGCAACTACTCGAATTGCCTGAAACGCACTTGGATCTTCCATGCCAAAAGTCCACTCGGAAAGTCCACCAAGTCTGTATTGAGCAACAAGATTGGCACGAGCAGTAAAACCCCTAGCATCCTGATACCAAACCGTTCGATAAGCGGTACACGTAGTGAGTGCGCCACTAGCCGTCGTTCCGTTATATATTTTTTGATAGGTAAAAGATGTCTCCGCAAAAGTCTGGTTGTAGGTAGGCGTAGCTCCATATGTAGCAGCGAGCGAAGCTGCATTGTGCATGACGACGGTTCCTACTACGCCGGGTGCAACGGCTTTGGTGTAATTGATCGGCAAGGATGGACAGGTGCCGACCACTTTTGTGACCCAGTCTCGTCCATACCCTGGAATACCAATAAATATCTTTGAAGCTGGAACGACGGATACTGCATACGTAACAGCGCTTGTGGTCCACTGGAGTGGTCCTATTGGCCCAGGCGTTTTTGTCGAGTAGTCATAAGCCATGATGTGCAACTGATCTATCATCGAAGCTACTTGAGACCAGGCATACACGTAATAACCCTTTTTGCCTGATGCTGGATCGAAAAGTGGCGGAGTAGTTATGGAGAGAATTTTTCCTTGCGCATGCAACGCGGTTGATAGATCGGTGATGAACTGCACCCAACGCACCTCGGTGGTCGGCCAACTTGAAATTGGGTCTACGTAGGCAAAATTTTCGAAGTCCAGGTCAATTCCGTCGAATTTATTTGAGGTCACCAAATTGAGGATGGTGTTGACCACAGTCGCGCGTGAGGTCGGGTCGGCGAGCAAATTCGAGAGAACCATCGGAGAAACTTGACCTGTCTTTGGATTTACATCCGTTCCATCAGTAATTGTTGGGATGATTTTGAATCCCGCCGCCTGCATAGATTGCAAGGGAACTGACATTGGTACCGTCGAGTTGGCTGGTGTATACAAATCAGTCACTGTGCGTTGATCCTTCAATGAAAACCAGAAGGGAGAAACCTGTTGAATGAGGTCTGCATTTAATATTGCCGAAGGTAGAGCAGTTTTCATTGAGTAATAAGGAATCCAACCAGTGAGAATTTTTCGAGGTTGACCGATAGTTGATGGGGTCGTTGACGGTGACGAAGAAGGCGATCCGGTCGGCGTTGAGGGAGCTGAAGTATAAGTTGGGTTTGGAGTCGCGCTGGACGGAGTGCTTACGCTCGAGCTCGGGCTTGGGCTTGGAGTGGTATCCGCGCGGGATGGGGCAACTAAGCTACAGGTGCTTAAAATCAAAGAAGCAACGACAACTCCGACCCTTGGAAGGACCGCAGACCCGCGGGGTCTCACTCTTTCTTCAATCCGTCATAAATCTCTTTGCATGTCGGGCAGATCGGAAATTTTTCAGGGTCTCTACTCGGTACCCATTTCTTGCCACAAAGCGCGCGGACGGGTTTTCCCGAAACCATCGCCTCCGTGATTTTCTCTTTACGAACATAATGCGAAAAACGTTCGTGGTCGCCTTCATCGGTAGGGGCTAACCGCTCCTCTTCTAAGGTGTCAGTGCCACCAATTCCGATCGGTTCCCCGCGGGATGGCAAGAAGGGGTTTTTCATAACCTCTATGTTATCGCCTACCATTACTCAATGAAGGATCTACTGCGTACCTCCGACCTGAGTACAGATGACGTCGAGCTTTTACTTGACACGGCGGCCGAATTCGCGATCAAGCCCTTCTCAGCCAACACTGCGCTGGCAAACCGCACTGTTGCGATCTATATGACTAAACCTTCAACTAGAACGCGGCTTGCCTCAGAGACAGCAGTCGCACACCTAGGGGGTAACTCGATATTTATACGCGGCGATGATCTACAAATCGGTAGAGGAGAAACAATTGCCGATACCGCTCGAATTATCAGTGGATACGCAGCAGCGCTCATCATTCGCACTTTTAAACAATCCGATGTTGATGAACTTGGAATTAACTCAACAATTCCTGTGATCAACGGGCTGACTGACGATGATCACCCAACACAATTATTGGCGGAGTGGGCAACGATCCGAGAAGTCTTTGGGAACGATATTTCCGGCCGAAAATTCACGTACGTCGGTGATGGAAACAATATGGCTCATGCCTGGTTGACAATGGGAGCACTAATGGGTGCGCACGTTGTTGTCGCAACTCCTGGGGGTGCATATGCACCTTCACAAGCAGCTGTTGACTCGGCACTGCACATCGCTTCGAAAACAAATGCACAAATCGAAATCCTTACTGACCCCGAGGCAGCAGCAAAAGACGCAAGTGTTTTATATACGGACGTCTGGATGTCGATGGGAGATCCCGAAAGCGAGCGAGCTGCAAAACTCAAAGCCCTCGCCCCTTATGCTGTTACGCCGCAGCTTATGAATTTAACTTCACGTGATGCAATATTTATGCATTGTCTCCCAGCCCATCGTGGCGAAGAGGTCGCTGCCGAGGTTATTGATGGCGACCGGTCGGTCGTCTGGCGTGAGGCATATCACCGTCGAACCACGATTCAGGCAATTTTGTATCACTTAGTGCGTGGAGATTTGAGTGGGAACACCTATTAATTAGTTTTTAAGTGAAAAGTCCTACTTTTTACCTGTTTCGCTCGCTAGATTGTCGCCATGCGTGTAGCCGTTCCTAAAGAAACACGACTTGGCGAAAAACGAGTCGCCCTCGTCCCCGACATCATTTCAAAGCTCACTAAAGCTGGACTTGAAGTCAATATCGAATCTGGTGCAGGAGTTGATTCGCAATTCTCTGATGCGCAATTCTCAGCAGCCGGTGCAACCGTTACCAACGGAAATGTGATCAGCGATGCAGATGTAATCCTTTCGGTGCAACCGTTGACCCCACAACAAATTTCAACCTTAAGAAAAGGTGCTATTACTATCTCGTTTTTATCACCGACGACTGCATCGGACTCGATTGCGGCCGCTGTATCTGCCGGGGTAACAGCGATTTCCCTAGAACTTGTGCCGCGTATTTCGCGGGCGCAATCGATGGATGCACTTACCTCGCAAGCACTATGCGCAGGATACAAAGCCGCGCTTGTTGGTGCCGACCTTTCTCCCCGATTCTTCCCGTTGCTCATGACGGCTGCCGGGACAGTTACTCCCGCAAATGTTGTGGTGCTTGGCGCCGGGGTTGCCGGTCTGCAAGCAATCGCAACATCCAAACGGCTAGGAGCAGTTGTAAGTGCTTACGATGTTCGCCCCGCTTCTGCAGATGAAGTTCGCTCAATGGGGGCAAAATTTATTACTCTCGAACTTGAAGCCTTGGAAGGTGCCGGCGGATACGCGAGAGAGATGACGGAAGATCGCGCTGCAAAGCAACGTGAACTCTTGACTCCATACATCGCAGCTGCCAATGTGCTTATTACTACCGCTGCGGTTCCTGGTCGTCCAGCCCCGCGGCTAGTCACTGCCGAAATGGTCGCAACGATGGCTCCGGGTTCTGTCGTTGTAGACCTCGCTGCCGAAACCGGTGGCAATGTCGAAGGCACAAAGCCAGGTGAAATAGTTGTTACCGATAACGGCGTGCGCATGTGGGGTGGCAAGGATGTGCCAAGTCAACTGGCTTTTCATGCTTCCATGCTCTACTCCCGAAATGTAGTTAATTTATTGCTACTGATGGTTAAGGAAGGGCAAGTTATCCCTAACTTTGAAGATGAAATTATCGATGCCGCAACCGTCACGATGAACGGCGAAAATCGCAAGGGAGCCAAGTAAATGAGTAATGGTTTAGCGCTGCTATCCATCTTTGTCTTATCTGTTTTCATTGGTTTTGAAGTCGTTTCAAAAGTTTCAACGACACTTCATACGCCGCTGATGTCAGGCGCAAATGCAATTCATGGAATCATCCTGATCGGCGCCATAACTGTGACTGATCGGGCTACGAATAATTTACAACTTGGTTTGGGAGTTGCTGCAATTGTCCTGGCAACGATCAATATGGTTGGTGGCTTTGTGGTGACAGACCGAATGCTTGAAATGTTCAAAGGCAAACCTCGAGTAAAGAAGGAAGTTGAAGTAGCCGGAGGTGAGACCAAGTGAATCAAAATCTTTATGACCTGCTTGGGCTTGGAGTTGCAGTTTGCTTCATCATGGCTCTTAAAGGATTGTCTTCACCCAAGTCAGCTCGCCGTGGAAATTTAATCGGTGCTGCTGGTGCTTTTGCCGCGACTGATTTAGTTTTCTTTGCACCTGGCGCAACTCATAATCACAAATGGTGGATTCTTGCGGCAATTGCTGTTGGAGTACTTGTTGGAGTTCCAGCTGCTCGCAAAATTCAGATGACGCAGATGCCGCAAATGGTGGCGCTATTCAACGGCGTCGGAGGTGGCGCTGCGGCACTGGTTGCAATTGTTGAGTATCTAAAACTCGGCTCTACTGCAAGCACCGCAGAAGTTCTTGCCACTGTTTTCACAGTCATCATCGGATGTGTCTCCTTTTCGGGTTCCATTGTCACATTTCTAAAACTGCAAGAGATTATGACAACTCGACCTGTCGTATTTCCAGGTGGCCGTTTTGTTATCGCGGGCACTCTTGTAGGAGTTCTTGGAACAGCAGAATGGGTTGTGCACTCGTTAGGTAACACATCACTTACCGTAATGGCTGTCCTCTCCCTGCTCTTCGGCGTGCTGTTTGTACTACCAGTAGGTGGCGCTGACGTTCCAATTGTTATTTCGCTCTTGAACGCATTCACTGGACTATCAGTAGCTGCCAGCGGATACGTTCTTCAGGCAACGCTGTTAATCGTCGCAGGTACATTGGTCGGTGCTTCGGGAACGATTCTCACTCGCCTCATGGCTGCGGCTATGGGTCGCTCACTCTTTGGGACGCTCTTTGGTGCATTTACGGCCAAGCCTCAAGCAGCCGTCGAAGGTGGAGAAGTTCGGTCAGTTAAATCTGGCTCACCGGACGATGTTGCGATTCTCCTCAACTATGCCCAGCGGGTGGTTATTGTTCCGGGATTTGGACTTGCGGTGGCTCAAGCACAACATACGGTGCGCGAGTTGGCTGATTTGCTCAATTCCAAAGGCGTCGATGTTGCTTATGGAATTCACCCTGTTGCCGGTCGCATGCCAGGACACATGAATGTTCTGCTCGCAGAAGCCAATGTCCCTTACGAGCAGTTGGTGGAAATGGATGAAATCAATCCGACTTTCCCACAAACAGATGTTGTTCTTGTAGTGGGTGCTAATGACGTTGTAAATCCTGCTGCCAAGACAACTCATGGGTGCCCTATCTACGGAATGCCAATTTTGGATGTAGCTTCGGCAGGAAATGTCATCTTCCTTAAGCGCTCCATGCGTCCCGGTTTTGCAGGGATCGAAAATGAACTTCTCTATGACCCAAAGACTACTTTGCTCTTTGGCGATGCAAAGGATTCATTGACAAAGGTTGTGAGCGCCCTCAAAGCGCTTTAAATCTTGCCGCGATCTATCTGAATCGGCCATTTGATATCGACCCCCAGAACTTGGGCGGCGTGCAATGGCCAACGCGGATTGCGTAGAAATTCACGTGCCAACATGACGGCGTCTGCTTGACCTGATTCAATGATCACGTTTGCCTGATGTGGGTCTGTGATCATTCCTACTGCGGATGTCAAGATTGGCGCACCATTTTTAATCGCCGCAGCGAACGGAACTTGGTATCCAGGTCCAACTTCAATTTTGGCGGTAGCTGAATTTCCACCGCTAGAAGCATCAATCAGATCAACCCCTAATTGACTCAAATGATTTGCAAGGCGAACGGAGTCTTCAATTGTCCAGCCTCCTTGGGTCCAGTCCGAGGCAGAAATGCGAACGAAAAGTGGAGCGGATTCAGGGAGGTTGGAACGTACTTCAGTTACAACTTCTTTGAGGAAGCGCGTACGGCCATCAAAATCTCCACCGTACTCGTCGGTGCGGTGGTTTGAAAGTGGTGAGTAAAACTCATGCAGAAGGTAACCATGAGCGGCATGGATCTCCACCAGGTCGAACCCAGCTGATATCGCGCGCTTAGCCGCAACTCCAAAACTTATTACTAGTGCTTGAATTTCTGAAATTGTTAATGCGCGAGGTTCCGGATAGCCCTCAAAAGCGATTGCACTTGGAGCAACTGCTTGCCATCCGCCCTCTTCTTGGGTTGCCATCCTGCGTGCGATCCAAGGAACGGCAGTTCCTCCCTTTCGCCCAGCATGCGCCAATTGAATTCCGATTTTGGAGCCTTGCGAATGGGCAAAATCAACAATTGGTTTCCAGGCTGCGACTTGGTCATCGTTGTAAATGCCTGGGCACCCAATTGATATTCGACCTTCAGCTACAACGCCCGTCGCTTCAGCAACTATTAATCCGGCACCACCTGTTGCGAAACTTCCCAAATGCACGTGATGCCACTCTCCCACTACTCCATCCGTTGCGGAGTACTGGCACATTGGGCTAACCCAAGCACGATTCTTAATTTCCAGACCACGAATAACAATTGGATCAAAAAGTTGCGGCATGTATTTTCCTTATTCCGTTTCTTGAATTTCTTTTGGCGTGTTATGGATTCCAGATATGTCATCAACTTTAGTTGGCAAAACATGTTCTGCAGGCACGGTGCCCAATAAACCGCGTTGAAAATCTTCAAAGGCTTGAATTACTTCTGCCTTAGTATTCATGACGAACGGTCCCATCCAGGCGACTGATTCACGAATTGGTTCTCCACCCAAAATCAAAACATCCATGGCCGGGGAACGAGATTCCTGATTTTGATCAGCCTTGATAACTAGTGTTGTTCCGTCAACGAGTACCGCAAGTTGTCCCATCTTTACTGGTTGGGCGCTATCGCCAACAGTTCCCTTGCCATTGAGGGTGTAAATCAAAGCGTTGTAATCTGATCTCCAGGGCAATCGAAGTTCGGCACCAGCGGCAAGTGTCACATGGACCATAGTGATGGGGGTCTGGGTCGATCCAGGCCCTTTATGCCCAGCGACTTCTCCCGCAATCACTCGCAAAAGTGCTCCACCGTCGCTGGTTGACAGCAGAGCGACGTCGTGCGCACGAATATCTTGGTAAGCAGGAGTCGACCATTTCTTTGCTGCTGGCAAATTCACCCACAACTGGAATCCATGAAAGAGTCCACCGCTCATAACAAGATGTTCTGGTGGGGTTTCGATGTGCAAAATTCCCGACCCAGCGGTCATCCACTGTGTATCTCCATTGGTAATCGTGCCGCCGCCACCGTGATTATCTTTGTGATCAAAAATCCCGTCGATAATATAAGTTACAGTTTCAAATCCACGGTGCGGATGCCAAGGCGTGCCCTTGGGTTCACCAGGGGCGTACTCGACTTCCCCCATTTGATCTAGATGAATGAACGGGTCAAGGTCGGCCATATCTACTCCTGCGAAAGCACGGCGGACTGGAAATCCCTCTCCCTCGAACCCTTGTGGGGCGGTTGTGACACTTTTGACGCGGCGCGACTTTGCTAGTGGATCAGCAGCGACGCGAGGCAGGACGGTGATATCACTGACAGTTACTGCGGGCACGGACTGACCTCATCTCTTCGGAATTCTCGCCACTGTGTAGGCGATGGCACTTTCACTGAAAGCATTCGTAGATAATTGAATATTCAACTAACCGAAGTATAGAACGCATTTAGCGCTCGTTGCATTCCCGTCCGCATTCCCGTCCGCATTCCCGTCCGCATTCCCGTCCGCATTCCCGTCCGCATTCCCGTCCGCATTCCCGTCCGCATTCC
>CAIYQS010000151.1 GCA_903928395.1 uncultured Actinomycetes bacterium
CGTGTGCTCTTCCGATCTATCTTTTCCCTAGGTCAATGAACCTAAGCGTTAAGCCCTTCGGCTTGCTTAGTACCAACCGCGCTAACCGCGCACGGTGGTCCCGATGGAAGACCTGCTAGCGATGAAAGACACCGCTAGAAGTGCGGATCTCCAGCGAAAGCATCGGGGTCCAGACAGGACCGATTGAGCCATGGATAAAACAAGTTGCGACGTTTCACGAGTACCCGGATCTTGCCAGGAGTGTGAGCTCTGGCTGCTCCTTCAGAAAACGAACCAACAAAAAGAGTTCGAGCGCTCCAGGGATAGGACTGCGCCGGCATTGAAGGGAAATCCGTTGGCGGGCTGGCACAGATACATGTCCGGCAGACGAGCCCAAGAAGTTCGGGAGATGTCAGTTGAGGAGTACAAGAACTGGCCTGGCAGAGACGAGTGAGTGTTTGTGCGTAACTTTCCCACAGTGTCACTTTCGGCACTCCGAGTTAAGTTTCGCTTTGCAGTAATTCGTAAATTGAAAACTACATCTAGCTTCCAAATTCAACCTTCGGGTGCAAATTGTGTTATCAAAAACTTTAAAACGGAAAGTGCGGGTAGACATGGATACTGAATCAACTTCCGAACGCGAACTCTGGGAGCGACTCCCCTTCGTCGAAGGAGATGTAAAGGCAGAACTTCTCCTTGACCTCTGTAACCAAGCGCTTGATCGAAAGTCAGCAGCCGAAGCTCTTACCCTGGCCGAAACCGCTCGGGGAATTTACCAGAGTTCCGGTGCTTACGTGGCCCCGTCAGACGTGGCAAACGCATATCAGGGAATTGCCGAGGCACTGCGGAAACTCGACCGAAACCAAGACGCCATCGAAGTAATGGGCAAGGCGATCGAGATCCTGCAGGAACTTCAAGACCCCTACGTGGACAATCTCCTCCGCACAAAGGCACTTTGGTGCAACCAGGCAGGTGATTGGGAAGGCGCACTCCAAAGTAACTTGGAGGCAATTCGGCTTAATGAAATCGACGGCAACGCCGAGTGGGAAGCCAATTCTTGGATCGGTGCCGGCATTACCTACATGAATATCGGGAACTATCAGGAGTCGATCAAATGCCTTCTCCGGGCCCGTGAAATGTTTGCGGAGATCCAGATGGTTCCACACGTGGGTAGGTGTGATATCCAGTTGGCTGATGCCTACCGTAAAGCTGGTGATTTCGAAAATGCCCGCTCCTACGGGACAAAAGCACTTCACGTTGCCCAACTGATGCAAGAGCGCGTCATGATGGCTTGGGCCTATCTGCGGCTGGGTCAAGCTTCAAGCAAGAGAGGCGACTTTGTAATTGCCAGTGGCGAGCTAGAGCAGGCTTACTACGCCGCGGTGAGATGTTATTCCTATGAAATGGATTGGGATCTGATCATACAAATTCAGTCCGAGCGTGCCTGGGTATTTCGCATGACTGATCGCAGTTTCATGGCGGAGGAGGCAGAGGCCCAGATCCAAACGATCACAGAAATTATTCACCCTGAGTGGTTAGAAGGGAATCAGAATGACTGAGAAGAATACGAAGATGAGATGTTCCCATTGCGGAGAAATTGGAACGATTCGTGAAATCGTTTACTGGCTGCCAGCACCTAATTTTGACTTTAAAAGATACGTATCTGGCGGCTGCAGCGTGATTCTGGACGGACCCAACCTCGCGTGCACAAAGTGCGGGTGGGAGGGGCTTTCTGGATCCTCATCGGATTTTTGAGATCAGGTAGTAACACTGGATCAGTTCTTAAAGACTACGTCCCTGTGATATTCGAGATAAGGTTTCTGAGGTTCCCTAAATCCACCAACATTTTGATCCGAAGAAATCGACCATCTCTCTAGCACGCTAGGATTCAATTTGGTAGATACCAAGAGATCTCCTGAATTCCGAAAGGATATAAATCCTTGATCGAAAAGGTGGTCCACATGTGGAGAGAGCAAGAGCCCATTATATCCATCCAATTTTTCAACGTTGTTGGATGAGGCCCAAGGTTTGATATGGCTGGCACGCAAATGCCTGACATTCGTCACGCCAGTAATTCGGCAGTGATTCTCCACAAGCCTGACGTTAGATTTGAATATTCCCTGACCGCGCCTTGACTTCGTCTCTTGAATCTTTTCCAAATCACCCTCTAAATGTCGGGCAGCAATCTCAAGATTGATCTCGTAATCAGATTCCGAATTAAAATCAGGTTCTAATTCTCTCTCAATCGCCGGAATGTCCGCTCTCGAAAGAAGAATGAGTAGCTCCCCGAATGCGCTTGAAATTTCTGTCAGGTAAATTCCCTGAAGACCATTCCCGTTTCTCTGCAACGGAGCATATTTTGATGCCAAAAGTGGTCGGATCTGAACTATGAAATCCTTAGGCTTGATGGGGTTTGGCAACTCTGCAAATTCCACTTCTACGTACCAACCCGTCTCCAACCAGTTACTCCCTGCCGTTCTGAAGTCGGGCTTGGGGGTGGTCTCTGCTCCTCGCTGGACTATTCCAATCGCTTTGATGTAAGTGTCACAAAAAGAGAAAACGATGTCTCCAGGAACAACTTCCTGCATCGTCTCGTAAAAGTGATTACGACTGCCATCGGCCCGAGTTTTGGGAGACCAAAGGAATCCGCAGGGAACCTCAAAGCGATAAGTCTGGTTTTGGTTTACCCACCAATATCGCATTTACGAAGCTTAAGTTCTGGAGAGTCAAATGTGAAGGATTCGCAGCCTCCCCCGGCGGTCCCTCCATTAGTTAGCAAACTCTTCATCGATGTCGGTGCCTCCTGTTATCTTTCAAGTGCTCAAGAAGGGGATCCATGGCTCCCACGGCCGATCTCCTACCAACCGCAGCAACGCGTTTCGGTGGTTCGTAGGGAAGAGCAGCTAGGTAATTTTGAGCCGCCTGGAAGAGCGAGAGGATTAAGAAATGACGAACTCGAAAGATGAGACGCCAAAGAACGAAAGGCAGAACCGCCGTTATTACGCCCTGCCGCAAGATATTGCCTCTATCACGGATGACCAAATAGAAGCGTGGGCTGAAAAACTTTATGACCAGATGGCGCGCGATCTCAATTTCGGGGAATCCGCTGCCTCGCAAAACTCGTTACAACGCAAAGAAGGAGAAACAATGAAGAAATCAATCCCGCCAAAAATCCAATTGACCGATCGGTTCATAACCGCGGTCACCTATGCCACCACGCTTCATCGCGACCAGTCGCGAAAATCAACCGATATTCCGTACATCTGTCACCCGCTTGGCGTGGCCTCCCTGCTCATCGAAGCCGGGTGTGACGAAGATCAGGTCATTGCTGGTGTCCTCCACGATGTTCCCGAAGATTGCGGCGGGGAACCTCGTCTTGCGGATATCAAGCAGATGTTTGGTGATCGTGTCGAGGCGATCGTTCGAGGGTGTAGCGATTCCCTCACCTCAACAGAGGAGCAAAAAGCTCCGTCGAAGGAGCGCAAGGAAAAACACCTTGCCGAACTTGAAACGGCTTCTCTCGATGTTTTGCTCGTGACGGCCGCGGACAAATTGCACAACGCGAGAGCGATTGCAACTGATTTGGAGATCAGCGGCACCCAGTTGTGGGACCGTTTTAACCTGGATCAACAATCGATCATTGAGTACTACAACAAAGTCTTTGCCATACTTAAAAAGAACGAGGTAACACCTAAGCTCCTAAATCCTCTAGCCACTGCGATAGCCGCCTTTCGTGTCTAAGCCTATTTACTGGAACAAGGAGTGCAGTATTGCTCTTCTTAAGGGAGTGCCGATTCTGCTTGTTGGTTTGGTGGTCTGCGTGACCATCATTGGCCTCCCCTTGGGCATCATCTTGGTTTTGTGCTCGGGTGCACCCTTAGCCCGAGTTCAGATGGATCTCGTAAGGCGCCAAACTGAAGAGGAAATTCGATACGAACGAGAAGGTTGGAAGCCATGAGCGAAGGAGTCAGGTTGATCGGTTCTGGTAACCGAGCGCGATTTATTAAGTTAA
>CAIYQS010000152.1 GCA_903928395.1 uncultured Actinomycetes bacterium
ATTCCCTTCGCCCGATCGATAACCTTGCGGGTCTCAAGCCGGTCCTGCAAATTTGAGACTTCTGCTTGCAACGCTTGCTGCTCTCGATGTCGGCTCACCGCAATTTCGATTGCAGGAACCAGATCGGAAATGCTGAACGGTTTTACTACGTATGCCATCGCGCCAGCGTCACGAGCACGTTCGACAAGTTCACGCTGGCTAAATGCGGTCAGCATCAGAACAGGAGAAATTTCAATGATCTGTTCCGCAGCGGAAATCCCGTCCATTTCCGGCATTTTTACATCAAGGATCGCGATGTCCGGCAAAAATTCTTTGGCGTAAGCAATCGCTTCTAAGCCATTTGTGGCTTCGGCAACGACCAAATACCCGGCATCCGTCAACATCTCGACCAGGTCAAGACGAATGATGGCCTCATCTTCGGCCACCAAAATTCGAAGCGGCGCGCTAGGGGGCAAAGAACCCTTACCTTTTCCTTCTTGTTGTGTCATGTGCCTCGAGTCGGATTTGAACCGACACTGTGCGGATTTTGAGTCCGCCCTCTCTACCGTTGGAGTACCGAGGCGTTATTGCAGTTAAAAGCGGTTAGAAGCCCTGAGTATAACTGCTAAGAATTAACTTCGATAAGCCGGATGGACTCCGTCGATGGCATCCCCCACGATATGGACTCGTAACGCATTAGTAGATCCTGGAATTCCGGGAGGCGCGCCTGCGATTATTACAACGGGATCACCCTTGGCAACTCGTTTAGATCCGATCAAAATGGCATCGACTTGTTTCACCATTTCGTCGGTATTTTTGACTACTTCTGTAATCATCGATTCCACACCCCAAGAGAGGGCAAGTTGGTTATAAACCGGAATTTCTGGAGTTAGTGCCAAGATAGGGATTACGGAACGCAGTCTGGAAATTCGACGAGCCGAATCGCCACTTTGAGTAAATGCAACGAGGTATTTTGCGCCAACGATCTCGCCAACTTCCTTCGCCGCTTTAGCGATTGCACCTCCCTTCGTTGCTGGGTTATGCCCAAGGGGTGCTATTTGGCTCAGCATGGCTTCCTCTGTACGAGCGATAATTCTTGCCATTGTTGCCACCGCTTCAATAGCAAATGCCCCCACCGATGTTTCGCCACTCAACATCAAAGCGTCGGCCCCGTCCAAAACCGCATTTGCGCAATCTGTCGCTTCTGCACGGGTGGGAGTTGAATTGGTGATCATGGAATCTAGCATCTGCGTGGCCACGATAACGGGTTTTGCCGAGGAGCGAGCCAGGGAGATGCAACGCTTCTGAACGATTGGAACATCTTCTATCGGCATTTCCACGCCCAAGTCACCGCGAGCAACCATAATCCCATCAAATGCCGCCACGATTTCATCTAAATTATCTACCGCCTGTGGCTTCTCAATTTTCGCAATTACTGGGCGGCGAATTCCCTCTTCATCCATGATGCGGTGCACATCGTCAATGTCGTGGGCCGATCTAACAAATGAAAGCGCAATAAAATCGGCTCCAGCACGTAGCCCCCAGCGCAGATCATCCATATCTTTTTCAGATAGCGCAGGCACTGAAACCGCAACCCCTGGCAAATTTATGCCTTTGTTGTTGCTGACAAATCCAGGTTGTGTAACTTGAGTGACCACATCATTGCCATTGACCTCAATTACCTCGACGGCAACTTTTCCGTCATCGATAAGAATTCGGTCTCCGGGCTTGCAATCCCCCGCCAATCCTTTATAGGTGGTTCCACAGCGTTCCTTGGTGCCCTCAACTTCATCTGTGGTAATAATAAAAATATCTCCGCGAGCCAACTCGTGCGGTCCGTCCTTGAAGCGCGCCAATCGAATCTTCGGGCCTTGCAGGTCGACCAAAATGGCAACGGGTAAACCAGCGCTTTTCGCGACAGCCCGGACTAAGTTCAAGCGATTTTGATGTTCGTCGTATCCACCGTGGGAGAGATTTAGTCTGGCCATATTCATGCCTGCGGCAATTAGCTCAGCCACCTTTTCAGGTGACTCGACCGCGGGACCCATCGTGCAGACTATTTTCGCTCTACGCATATATTCAGCCTAAGCCATCTCTTCGGGGAATTTTTCAAGATTCCAGTTAATGAATTGAATCAATTTCTACGCCTTATTTTATAGGTAAATGTAACCTCAGACTGTCAGCGAACGTGTTGTAGGAAGAATTGGCGCTGGGAGCCCGGTTTCACCGAGCAGAAATTCATCAACACACGCTGCTGCGCTCCGTCCCTCAGCAATCGCCCAAACAATGAGAGATTGACCGCGTCCGGCATCACCGCAGACAAAGATACCCTCTTCGCTGGTTGCGAATTTCTCATCGCGCTTAATATTTCCACGCTCATCAAGGGCAATTTCAAGTTGTGAAATAAGCTCAGACTTTTCGGGTCCGAGGAAACCCATAGCAAGAAAAACAAGATCCGCAGGAATCTCTCGTTCGCTACCTGTTACTTTCTCAAACTTCCCATTGATGAATTCGGTCTCCACTAATTTGAGAGCCTTCAAGTTTCCGGATTCGTCTCCAATAAATTCTTCAGTTGATACCGCATACAACCGTTCGCCGGCTTCTTCATGTGCGCTACTAACTCGATAAATCATTGGATACGTCGGCCAGGGTTGATTTGCAGGACGTTCATCAGTGGGACGCGGCAATATCTCGAGCTGGGTAACACTCGCCGCTCCTTGGCGAATTGCTGTTCCTAGGCAATCGGCTCCCGTATCGCCTCCACCCAAAATAACTACATGCTTTCCATGAGCATCAATCTGCGGCTCGCCAATAAGTTCGCCTAAACCTTGCTTGTTCCCCCAAGGGAGGTACTCCATCGCCTGGTAAATGCCTTTATTTGAGCGTCCGGGGACATTTAAGTCACGCCAATGAGTGGCGCCGACAGCAAGCACAACCGCGTCATAACGGTTGCGAAGTTCTGACCCGGTGATATCCACTCCTACATTCACTCCAGCACGAAATCGGGTACCTTCGGCGGACATCTGTTCAATTCGTCGATCAACGATGGATTTTTCCATTTTAAACTCTGGAATTCCGTAGCGGAGCAAGCCGCCGATTCGATCTGCTCTTTCATACACTGCAACGGTGTGCCCCGCACGAGTTAATTGCTGTGCTGCTGCCAGCCCAGCTGGTCCAGAGCCAATCACCGCCACCGTTTTTCCCGTCAATCGGTCTGGCGGAAGTGGCACAACCAACCCATTGTTAAACGCCTCTTCAATAGTTCGTAGTTCAACCTGCTTAATTGTCACTGCGTCGGAATTGATACCGACCACGCATGCCGTCTCACAGGGAGCTGGACACAATCGCCCCGTAAATTCTGGGAAATTATTTGTTGCGTGTAGCCGATCTATTGCCTCCGCCCGCTCTCCGCGCCAGATGAGATCGTTCCATTCTGGAATCAAATTACCAAGGGGGCAACCTTGGTGACAAAAAGGAATACCGCAATCCATGCAACGCCCCGCCTGTTTTTGGAGGTCAGCGAACGGTTGTTCCTCGTAAACCTCACTCCAATCTTTGATTCGAACATCAACCGGTCGGCGTTTAGGTGTCTGCCGCTCTGTAGTTAAAAATCCTCTTGGATCAGCCACGGGTCGCCTCCATCACTGCTTCGTCAACATTTAAGCCCTCGCGCTCAGCTCGCTCCATTGCTGCCAAGACCTTCGCGTAATCGCGAGGTAGCACAAGGGATATTCGAACGCTATTAGTAGCCCAGTCGCTTAGAATTTCCGTAGCGACGATCGACTCGGTTTCGGCTGCAAATTTAGCTATCAAATCGTGAGCTTGAAGCGCACGAGCCGGAGATAATGCGAATGCATCGACCATATCTGGATTGACAAGACGATCATCTAGATCCAGCACAAAGGCAACGCCACCAGACATTCCTGCACCAAAATTGCGACCGGTTGCTCCAAGAACCATCGCCACGCCACCAGTCATGTACTCGCATCCGTGATCTCCTACGCCTTCAACAACTACGGTCGCGCCAGAGTTTCGTACACAAAATCGTTCTCCAACTATGCCGCGAATAAAAATTTCGCCGCTTGTGGCGCCGTAACCAATTACGTTACCTGCAATAACGTTCTTGGACGAATCAAAAGATGCGGCTGTGTCAGGGCGAACGATTACTCGCCCTCCAGACAAACCCTTCCCAACGTAATCATTTGTATCGCCGTAGAGTCGAAGCGTTAGCCCGTTGGGAATGAATGCCCCCAATGATTGGCCTGCAGAACCGCGCAACGAAATATCTATTGTATTTTCTGGAAGTCCGCTCCCACCGTATCGACGGGTGATTTCTGCTCCCAACATGGTTCCGACAGTCCGGTTTACATTGCGCACCGGAATATCTAGTCGTACATGTTCGCCATTAGTGAGCGCTGGCTGCGAAAATTCAATAAGTCGATTGTCCAGGGCGGCCGCCAAACCATGATCTTGGCCGCCGGTATTTTTGCGAGAGCCAGCGAAAAGTGGAGCCTTCAGCAATGGAGCAAGGTCTAACCCGCTCGCTTTCCAATGGTCGATCGCGTCCCTGGTATCCAGGATTTCGACTTGACCGATTGCTTCCTCAATGGAATGAAAACCTAACCTTGCCAACCACTCTCGAACTTCTTCGGCAATATACTCAAAGAAAGTTTCAATGAATTCCGGTTTGCCAGTGAAGCGCTTGCGCAACTCTGGGTTTTGCGTCGCTACCCCAACTGGGCAGGTATCGAGGTGACATACCCGCATCATCACGCATCCAGAAACCACTAGCGGAGCGGTGGCAAATCCGAATTCTTCAGCTCCGAGCAATGCTGCTATAACAACATCTCTTCCGGTTTTCATTTGACCATCTACTTGAACAACGATTCGATCTCGCAACCCGTTGAGCATCAACGTCTGTTGAGTTTCTGCCAAGCCAAGTTCCCACGGAGCGCCTGCGTGCTTTAATGAGGTAAGCGGCGAAGCTCCAGTACCTCCATCGTGCCCAGAGATTAAAACGACGTCGGCATGTGCTTTAGATACTCCAGCAGCCACCGTTCCCACTCCAACTTCAGCCACAAGTTTTACATGCACTCGGGCGCTCTTGTTCGCATTCTTTAGATCGTGAATGAGTTGAGCAAGATCTTCGATGGAGTAAATGTCGTGATGTGGGGGCGGAGAAATCAGTCCGACTCCCGGAGTGGAATAGCGAACTTGAGCAATCCATGGATATACCTTGTTGCCTGGAAGTTGGCCACCTTCTCCTGGCTTCGCTCCCTGCGCCATTTTGATTTGAATGTCATCAGAATTGACCAAGTACTCACTGGTTACGCCAAAACGACCAGAAGCCACTTGCTTAATCGCAGATCTACGCGAATCTCCATTGGCGTCAACGATATTTCGAGCCGGATCCTCTCCGCCTTCGCCAGTATTGGATTTTCCACCAATGCGATTCATTGCGATTGCTAAAGTCTCATGCGCCTCTTGGGAAATTGAGCCATAGGACATTGCTCCTGTTGCAAACCTTTTAATTATTGCTTGAGTTGATTCAACGAGATCAATATTAATTGGGGCACGAACACCCTCTTTAAAGGTAAAGAGCCCACGCAAGGTCATCAAGTTCTTGGATTGATCATCAACCAAGTTTGTGTATTGCTTAAAAATGTCATAGCGCTTAGCACGAGTCGCATGTTGCAACTTAAAAACAGTTTCTGGATTGAAGAGATGCGGCTCCCCTTCGCGACGCCACTGATATTCCCCTCCAATTGGCAATTTTTTAGATCCGGGAATTTCTCCCATTGGAGGGTAGGCAACGTGATGTCGCTTAATGGTTTCTTCAGCGAGAGTATCGAGAGATACTCCCCCAAGTCGCGAGGTGAGGCCCGTGAAATATTCGTCTACTACTTCTGAAGAAAGTCCAATAGCTTCAAAAACTTGCGCACCGTGATAAGAAGCGATCGTGGAAATTCCCATTTTCGACATCACTTTGAGGACACCCTTGCCCAAAGATTTGATGAGGTTGGCAACCGCTTTCTCGGGAGTGATACCGGTGATCACGCCTTGTCGGACTAGATCTTCAGCGCTTTCCATTGCTAGGTAAGGATTTACCGCAGATGCTCCAAATCCAATAAGTAGAGCTACGTGGTGAACTTCACGTACTTCTCCGCTTTCGATAACGAGACTCACTCGGGTGCGAGTCTTCTCTCTAATGAGATGATGATGCACAGCGGCCGTTAGTAAAAGCGTGGGAATTGGAGCTTCTTCGCTATCGCCATCGCGATCCGAAAGCACCACAATGCGAGCGCCATTCTTAATTGCTTCGGAGACCTCAGCACGAATTTCTTCAATTCGATCACGAAGTGCTACTCCTCCGCCAAGTGCAGGGAAAAGGCCTCGAACTACGTGTGAATCAAAATCAGGATGCTCGCCATCTGCATTTACGTGAATTATTTTGGCTAGTTCGTCATTGTCGATAACCGGAAAATCCAAAGAAATTTGACGGCATGAATCGGCGGAAGGATTGAGGAGATTTGATTCTGCGCCAATAGTTTGACCCAAACTTGTAACCATCTCTTCTCGAATCG
>CAIYQS010000153.1 GCA_903928395.1 uncultured Actinomycetes bacterium
ATTCCTTGGCCATCTCCGGCAAGAAAGAGAGCCTCTTCGTCGGTTATATCTTTACCGATTAACCAGCGCCACGGTCCTATGAATGCTCCGATTCCAATCAGGAATCCAACGCTCCACGCGAACATTGACATCAAAAGTACTTTGTTCACATTATGAGAGTCAGTCATATCGCGACCGGCCTTCATTGCAAAGTAGGTACCCCAACAGAAGATAACGCCGACAACAAGACCGGTACCCATGTGGAGTTTTGTGATCAAACTCTTTTTAGGATTAGGAATTGGACGCGATGAAGCAGGTGCGTGTGAAAGTGTTGTCATTCTTGTACGCCTCCTGTTGCTTGAATTGATGAAACCCAACTATTGAAATCAGCGGAACTTTGTACAGCGCCGTTGGTCTCCATGTATGCGTGGTAGAGACCACATAGCTCAGCACACTTGATATCAAGTGGCCCCGTCGCGGTAGGGTCGGCATGCGCAACGGTTGTTACCAGTCGATTCGCGTCAATCTTCACGCCAAGTTGAACTGGCCAGAATGAGTGATTCACGTCATCAGACACGACATTGAATGTCACTGGCTGATTTACTGGGAGGTTCAAAGTGTGGGTGTGAATATTTTGTTGAGGATAGTAAAAGGTCCAGACCCATTGCGACCCAGTTACGTCCACGACAATGGACTTTGGCGCATCAGTAGCCGCAGCGATTGAATCGGTGTTAAGAGCGACAAGTCCCCAAACAATCGCAACGATACAGAAAACAACCGATGTTGCGGTCCACACGATCACAACTGGAGTGTTGTTCCGTATTGCGACTCCTTCTTCTGGTGGTGTGTTACCGCGATGCATGTTCAAGAAGGATTTAGTGGCTATTGCAAGAACGACGCCCGCAATAGGTGCGGAAATCACCGTGAACCAAATCATGATGTCTTCATTTGCTTGCATTTGTTTGGTCAGTACAACTGGCATCCATTTCGGATACGCCCATACACCAAGCACCACAAATACTGCTGTGAAGAAGATGCCAAGAAATACTGTTTGCTTGACGTCCTTACGATTTAGGAAAGTAGCTACGCGCGCTCCGGGGGTTGGAGTCAGAGTTTCGTTGTCGTGGTCAGCCATTTACGACGGTTACCTTTCCACTCATATATCCAAGTTGTCCCATCACAGCACCAAATCCTTGGTAGGTGGAGTCGCCACATGGGTATTCGCAGTTCCATACGTAGTGTCCAGCTCCTTTTGTAAGGAACGAGAACGTAACTTTGTGTCCAACTGGGAGCTTTGTTGGATCGGCGTCGTATGCCTTCATCTCTGCATCCGTGTTTACAGGAAGCGGGATGTTGACAAATAGTGGGTCTTGCGTTGACGTTGGAAGACCGTGCAGCGTAAATGTGTGTTCGACACCATCTGCAGGTAGTGAGGTCTTGGATACACCATCGTAAGAAACGGTGCCATCAACTGTTCCGACGACGCTGCCGAAGTATGGAGTATTTAGTTTCTCGCCGCCGTCATAGACAGTAAGGGTGACGGTGATGTATGAGTTAGCCGGCAAGACAAAATCTGTGTAAGGACCGTATGAAGGCCAACTTGGATGTCCGCCATCGCAAGTGGCGCAAGTGCCGTGAGCCTTTGAATTGATTGGATCGGCGTACACCCCATCAGCAATTGTGTAGTGGTTGTACGTTTTCCCATCGGCTGCAACGATTGTTCCAACTTTGGATGCGTAGAGTTTTGGTTGAGGATCGGCTGATACTTTATGGAGCGTAAAGCCGACTCCGGCGACTACGACGATGCCAAGAACGAGTGCAAGCACTGCCCCGATCGACGTCCTCGCCTTTGAGGGTGTGGCTGTATCCACAGACTTCCTTTCTAGAACTTTCTCGAGACTAAGTGTGGGGTGCCTGAGAATTTATAGACAGAGAGTACGCTTGAAATGTGATTTGGGGAACACGCACTTGCTAAGAAGTTGCAATTTGTTTTGGGTCCGTGAGTGCTAGCCCTCATCAATATATCGATAGGTATCGGGTGAAATTCTGAGAGAAAATTGAGAGGCGGCTATGAGTCTTAATCCGATTTGGGATTTGCTCTTCGGCGCTCTACTTATAGGAACCGCTTACTGGTACCTCACGGAGGGCGAGGCGAGACGAGACGTCTCGAAAATAAGGCAAGGATTATTTATCTTCGGACTCTCGCTCTCCTTCGCTCTCCTTGTTGGGCCAGTTCCTCATATGGCTATTCGAATATTTTGGGTTCACATGATCCAACACATCGGCTTGATGATGTTGATTTCTCCACTCTTGGTGCTTGGTTCACCGATCAAAGTCGCAGTGAACTCAAAACGGCACGGCGTTCGTAACTTTGTCAGTGCTCTTGGCAAGAACCAGTTTGTTCGGGTGCTTTTCAGGCCGCAGATCGGTTTCTCAATCTTTCTCGTGGTTCTGATTGGAACTCATTTTTCTCCGCTGGCTAACTTGGGGATGACCAATCCAAACGCACATTGCTTGGAGCTGATCCTCTTTTTGCTAGGGGGTTTCATTTATTACTACCCAGTTATTGAGGGTAATCCGCAACCACACTTTGTTCCTTATTCACTTCGCGTTATCTCACTCTTCGCCATGATGCTCCCAGAGACCATGGTGGGATTCTTTCTCTATTCGGGAAACCGTGTGCTCCACTCTCTCCCCAAAGGCACATCCATGCAGATGGGTTTGGCTGACCAGCATCAGGGTGGCGCCATCATGTGGGCCATGGGAATGTTGATAGATACGATTTGGATCGTGTTAGCGGCCAAGGATTGGTTTGCGAACGAGCAACTACTAGCGGAAGCCGATGATGAGCAATCACCAACAACCACCTGAACCCACACCAGAGCCAAAGCGTCGTTGGGTCTTATGGGGGTTACCGCTCTGCGGTCTGATGGGAGTTTGGGAGTTCAATCGCGCGTTAGGCGGAAATCACCTGAGTTGGGTTTATGTCATTGAGTGGCCATTTTTTGGCGTCTTCATTTACTACATGTATTGGAAACTTTCTCAGCCACAAGAACTTTACGATGACTCCGACGATCCTCCTCGTGAGGTTGAATAACAACACTGAGTAAACTTCAATCCTCATGTTCCCACTTTTAGCACTTTCTACCGAGATATATTTCTGGATTGCCACCCTAGTAATTGTGGTTTTAACGGTTTACTTCTGGCACAAATTTTCTATTCACAACTGGAAGAACGTCACGGCTCGGTTCTCCTTAATTATTATGATTCAGTGTTTAGCGCTCGCATCCATGGGAATAACTATCAATCGCTCCGGAGAATTTTATGATTCTTGGTCGGACCTTTTCGGAGCTCAGGCGCAATATCAAAAAATCGCAATCAGCGCCGCCACGCTCTCCCAGATTAGCCTCAAAGACCTTGCGGGAGCGACGCATACCAAAGGTGGAAGCTTAATATTTCGAAAGGTTATCAAGGGGGAAAAGTCTGGCATTGCAAATGTCGTTTACGTTGTCGCTTCACCAAAACTAGCCATCCAACTTGCAAGCCCAAGTCATTCTCTCGGAAATAACTACCAAGTCATAGAACTTTTTCCTGGAACTCCTGGGGTACCCCAAACCTGGATTGGAACTCTCGACGGAATTTCAACAATGGAGGATCTTGAGAACGCCGGAAGGATTCCACCAACTCTTGCTGTTATTCCGGCGATCAATGTGGAACCAGGTCAAGATACTGAGTGTATGAATTTTGTAGGTGGCGCAAAAGTGGAAACTTGGATCACCGCGGATATGAAGACCTTTATGCAAACCTTTATGGGAATTGATAATAGATTGTGGTCGTCCTTTGGATATTCAACCGGCGGATGGTGCGCTGCGGAAGTTGCAGTGTTGCATCAGGATCAATACTCACAAGGAGTATCGCTCGCTGGATATTTCAAACCATTGCTATCCGTTGGGTTATCTAAACGCGAGAAGAATTACCTTTCAAGTCGATACGACTTAGTAAGCCATCTAATCAAAGGTCCACGCAACACCAAGATTATGATCATAGCGTCGGTAAAAGACCGTTTTGCAAATAGCTCAGCGCAGCAGTTTATGACGAGTGCTTTGCCGCTGATTCCGATCAAATATGTACCTATACCCACGGGTGGGCACAACATTGGGGTCTGGAAACCCTTTGTCGCCAGCGGATTTTTGTGGATCAGTGGGGCGAACGATTTGCTCTTACCCGCACCGTCTGGAACTAGTTCTCTTCAGCCCACACCTAGCGTGAGCGGAAGCCCGAAATAAATTTTTCAGCACGTAATGCAGCCCAACCAACTTTGGGTAAATCTGCTGCTCGTGGGTAGAGAACGTATCTGGTTTCCCAGCCAGGTTGGAATTTTGCATTGAAGCGATAAAGTGATTCAACTTGGAAAAAATTAGATGAGAATCGAATTAAGTTGCGCATTCCTCGAGTGATAGGACCGGCGCTAATTTTGTCTGCGCGCTCAAATAGTGAACGGAATGCCGCAAAATTGAGGGAAACATTGGCCAAGTTGTGGGTGCGGGCATATTCGACAGATTCAACGATCATTAATTCGTTGACGCCTGGATCTGTACCGCGTTCGCGCTGCATTCGATCGAGTGATAATCCGTTGGTGGTCCAGGGAACGTAGTACTGGAGTCCTTTTATCTGACCCGCTAACCAAGCAATAGTTATATATGCATCTGGATCGCTATCCTCGCCAAAACGATCCATTGACATTGAAAATCCACGTTCTGCAACTCCATAGCGCCATTCATGCGCGAGCTTACGAAGATTAATTCGAGTTGACTCATCGAGTTCTGACCATTTATGGGTTGTGCATGAATAGCCCTTACGTTTTATTCGATTCACCATCTGGCGAACATTTGCCATTGGTCGACCTTCAAGCGTGAAATCTTTCACCGAAATTATTGCCTCATCGCCTATGTCGATTGCAATCATTCCCGCATGTTCCACCCAAACTTCTCCGCCGCGATCACTGCAACCCATTACCGCTGGCGTCCAAGCGTGCTCCTCCGCGACTCTCACAAATTCTGCTATGGCGTCTGGCCACAGGCTGTATTCACCAAAGGGGTCGCCGCTTGCAAGCATGACGCCACCCTGAACTCTGTAAGCGATACCCGCTTTACGATTGAGCGCCCAAATTACACTTTTGTCGCGTCGAGTTGCAAAGTACCCGAGTGAATCTTGTTCTAAATCATGTTTAATTAATGTGCGGACTTGATCCAGATCCTCATCTGTCATTTTAGGAATCGGCTTTACTCTTCGGATGTAGAGCCACAGCGGAACAATCAACGTAAATGCGCCAAAAGTTCCGAGGGTGAAGGCAATTAAATCCGTGGCTCGCTCTGAAGTGAATTTGACGGGACCCGAAACTCCTACGAAGCCTTCAATAATAAAGAGAAAGATATTTCTTATTGAAGGGGTTCCGACAATCTCATCGTGAGTGCGAATTTTGATAAGCATTAAACTCGCGATGAAAAATACAATGACAGCAATCGCAAATCCGATTAATGGCTGTAGGCGAGTGCTGGGGTCAGATTTTGCGTAAAAAGATTTC
>CAIYQS010000154.1 GCA_903928395.1 uncultured Actinomycetes bacterium
AGAATGTTTGAGAGCATACATAGCCTTCGGCACTACGTGGAGATGGAATCCCGGGCTGCTGCAGGGGGTTCTTCGAGCTAAGGACTCGTTACCGCCGGGTGGGCAATGCAGAGAATTTTTTCGCGGTGTGTGCCGGCGTTGCTTGCCCTAGTTAACTGTGGAAGGACTTACTACACTTCCAGTGTTTATCAGTGCCCGATTTTGTAACTTAGAAGGGACGCCGAGTGTCTGAGCCATACAGAATGGAAGATCAAGATCACCCAGATGCAAATATTTCGAGTCCCAGCCTATCTGGTTCGATCTTTGAAAAGATTGACTCAAAAATTGGGTCATTTTCCAAGGATGCGGATACTGGAGAGCTGTGGAAGGATTTACGAGCAGCCTTCTCGGAAGGTGGTCCGGAGGCCGTGAGGGCTGTAGTCGAGGACCGGGTTAGAACTTCACGCCTTGCGGTGGAGAAAGATTTGAAACAGACTCGTTCCGTAGCAAATACCGTCACAGCAAAGAAAAAGGCTAGCGCTTCTAAAAAGACTGTTGCTTCAAAAAAGGCTAAATCGAAATGAGCTCTTCTAAGTTCAGACTTTTAAGTCTCAGAGCAGAGGGGTTTAGGGGCATTTGCGAACCTATTGAGATTGATTTCCATGAAAAGACCACCCTCCTCTCTGCTCCCAATGGGTCCGGGAAAACTTCGATACTAGGTGCTATCGAATGGGCACTTTTCGGGGAATTGAAATACCAGCCTAAGGAAAATGGCACGAATGATGAGTTAGTCAACATGCGTCAAAGGAATCAATCGGCCGTAGTGACAGTGGATCTAGAGAATAGTGACGGGGTCCTATCGATTACCCGATCCAAGAGGGCGGGGAAGAGAGTTGTTGAGACTCTCGTGACTCTGCCGAATGGAGATGATTTTGAGGGGGACGAGGCGGAGAGCGCGATATTTCGAATTCTTGGATTAACTTTTGAAGACTTCTATCGCGCCGTATATCTACATCAGGAAAGCATTAGAGGGCTCCTAATCGACGATCCGAGAGTACGGAACGAAGCTCTGGATCGACTCTTCGGAGTGGAGAAGCTAAGAGACATGTTGAAGGCCCTTTCAGGCTCAACAAAGCCAGTCAAAGATGCGCTTGACAAATTAGGAAGGAGTCAGGCCACAGCAGTCGCAAAATTAACCGGTGCCGTGATTCAGGTTGAAGAACAACGGGCTCATGCCCTTGAAGACGCAAAGAAACGAGGCCTGAAAGAGTCTGAACTTACAGTTGAAACTCTAACCGAAATTGGAAAACAAGTTCTCAGCCAACTTGAAGGTATGGCAAAAGCGACGAGAGCGCCCTTCAAAGAACAATCTGTGCCGGGGGAAAGTAGCGAGGTCGATAGCTTCGGAAGAAAAGTCACTGAAGCAATCAAATTGATTCGACTGAGTGCAACCGACGCTTCCAATGCGAATTCTATTACCGCGGCTATGGCAAGTGCAGACAACGTATTGACTTCCATGAATAGGATTTCTGATCTTGCTGCAGGCATCGAATCAGAGTGGTCAGATATGCAGGCAGACTTTGGCGATTTGGACTTTATGGAGTCTCAACTGGATACAGCAAAGGGAGAAGTCAAGAAATTACAAGACAAGCAAGACAAGCTCGGAGTCTCAGAACGTATAGTCCAAGATACCCTCGCATTTCTGAAGTCAGTGATTAATCAAAGTTCGTGTCCAGCTTGCGGGCAACATATTGAGCGCGAGGCTCTAATTGCCCGCTTGGAAAATCAGCTGAGTGACGAGATTCGAAATGAAATTCAGGCAACTAAAAAGAGCGAATCTGAGCAAAAGCAGAAAGTTAGGGAATTTGAAAGCGCAATCATTAGGCGAGATGGATTCCGTTCGGAAAAGATCAAATTGGCAGATCAAGTCGCTGGAGCACGCTCTAGTGCTTTTGAATTGCTCGAAAAAGAAGTATCAGAGGATCAACTGGTTTCAGCACTTGGAAGCTACAAAGATGAGTTAGCCCGTCAGGTTTCCAATATCGATGCTGAAAGAAGTAAACGCGACGGAGAAATTGATGTGATTCTCGATTTGGTCGCTCGAATGAAAGATATTGGACGATATCTTCAGCTAGATCAAAGCTATCGTGATGCTTCTTCAAGATTGGGCACTGATGATGAAGACTCATCGATTACGGATGAGCAAATTAAGTCACTCAGTAGGTTGGAAGGCGGTATTCGAACTATTGCACAAGTTGTGACTGCAGAAGCCAGCATGCGGGCCCGAGAGGCGGTGACCGGTGCTCAGGAGGGAATTTCCGAGCTATATCAGGAATTATGTAATCACCCGTATTTTGATAAATTGTCGATCTCAGTGGAAAGTCAAGTGCTCTCAGGGGTGGAGCGCAATAGTTATTTAATTAGAGCGAGTTCCTCAAGTGAAAACAGAGAAACACTAGCAAGCTCCCGACTTTCTACCGCGCAAATGAATTGTGTTGCACTAAGTGTCTATCTGGCTCTTGCATCACAGCTACAACACAACTTGGGGTTTTTCATTCTTGATGACCCAAGCCAAAACCTTGATACAGAACACAAGCGGGCACTCGTACGAATTTTGTCTCGAATTGCTCCAGACGTGCAAGTGCTCCTGGGGACCCAGGACTCTGAACTTGATCAGTTAATAATTGGCTCCGCGAAGGAGGGCTCTTTTGAGCGATTCAGGTTGGAGTGGTCTGCGCTTGCTGGCTCCTCTATAGTCCCTGAAGATGTTTGAAGGCAGCGCAGATAGGGTTTTAATAAATAAGGCGATCTATCAATTAGATCTACTTTATGCGAATTTGACCCCCCAAGAGTTTGGCCGCGTTATGCAGCAAATTCTTGCTTGTTGTTTTGAGGCAGCAGATTTTCGGCTCGTAGAGAATGCTGTGGGTGTACCTGATTTTGTCGCAACGTCTAAGAGCACAGGAGCACATCAAAAAATTTTTGCCGTTGAGGTAAAGACGACTGACAAGGCCAAGATTTC
>CAIYQS010000155.1 GCA_903928395.1 uncultured Actinomycetes bacterium
GAAAAGGGCATCAAGCACTTCCGTAATCATTGGATTACCAACATTCAACCAGGTAAGGTAACTTTGTCATATGCCTATAAGTTTGGTGCCGATCTTCTTGGGCCAAGTCCAGGTAGCATTCCTAGGAAAGATAACGGTGGCGATTTTGAGATCGAAGTGGATGCTGTCATCCTTGTAACATCGCGGTCGTCAGAAGATTTGCTTTGGCGAGAATTAAAGGCACGAAAGTCGGAATGGGCAGAAAACGAGATTCAAGACATTTTCCGGATCGGAGACTGCAAGGCTCCTATGCAGGCTAACCAAGCAATGTGGGAGGGGCATCGACTGGCCAGAGAGTTTGACAGTGAGCACCCCGCCTATCCGCTTCCTTGGATTCGTGAGCGTCAGCTTTGGGGGGCAGATACAGTTCCAAAGCTCGGGGACCCGCGCGTGAAAGTCGAAGTCGACTAATGTCAAATATTAAGGCTTAGTTCTAAATGAGCCGAGAGGCCCCCCTCTCGGCGAGATGTCTTTAACATCAATTTCAATCAATGGAAACAAGAACACTTTTCTGGGGCTTAGATGTCGTAGAGATCAGATTATTCTACACTTTAGGTTTCGCCGTTATCGGTTTTTTTGTGTGGGGAATTTATTTCCACATTGAGAAGTATCGCCGTGGAAATCCATCCCCTATCGTTCTCGATATTTGGGCCGGGATTCGGCGCGTAGCCGTCGATCTACTGACGCATAGGTCTATGCGACGACGGGACAGCTTCGCTGGTTTCGCTCATCAGGCGATTTTCTTCGGCTTCGCTGCGTTGTTTCTTGGCACGTCGATTATTACTCTCGAATATGATATCACTCGCCCCCTCTTTGGATGGGTTTTCTGGAGGGGCACGTTTTTTCTGCTGTTCAGTTTGGTACTTGATTTGGCCGGAGCTGCAGTATTTATCGGAGTCATCAGTATGATGATTCGCCGAGCATTGTTCTCACTTCCAAAATTAAACTATGTCAGGGAATATATTGGGGAAAACAAGCCCCGTGCTTCTGCAAAATCCTGGCAGATCGAGGACTGGATCTTTCTCGCCGCTCTTCTGGCAATCATTGCAGGTGGGTTTATACAAGAGGCGTTGCGCCACATACTTGAAAAACCCGAATGGGCATTGTGGGAGCCGATAGGTGAGGCACTGGCTCATTCTCTGATGTTGTTTAATCCTTCAACAGCTGATTTGACGGCAATACGTACGTTCAATTGGTGGCTTCACGGACTTGCTGCGCTTGCTTTTATTGCCGTACTGCCTTGGTATAAGGCAAAGCACATTATCGCTACTATTGGTGCGCTCGTTGCTCGGGATCCAAAGGCTCTAAGAAGGTTGCCTAGGCCTTTGGCGGGAATAGACACCGTGGGCATTGGGATGGTCAAGGATTTTTCATGGAAGGATCTGCTCGACTTTGATGCATGTACAAAATGCGGGCGTTGTCACGAGGCATGTCCCGCTCGTGCATCTGGGTATCCTTTGAGTCCGCGGGATCTAATTCTGGATTTGAGACAACATAACAATGAAGCAAAGACTCACGAGCCGTTGGGTATCTCTTTGATCGGCGATGTGGTAAGTGCGGACACTATCTGGTCCTGCCGGATGTGTGGCGCATGTCTTGAGATATGCCCAGTTGGCATTGAGCATCCTGTCAAGATTGTCCAAATGCGACGTCATTTAATAGAACAAAATGGAATTGATCCGCTACTACAGACGATGCTGAATACGATCTCGATGTCTGGAAATAGTTTCGGCGAACCGGCGAGAAAGAGAGGTAACTGGACCAGCACGCTCGGTTTCTCGGTCAAAGACATCAGGAAAGAACAAGCCGATTATCTTTGGTTTGTCGGGGATCAAGCTTCGTTTGATCCAAGAAATCAAAAAGTAACCCAGACTGTTGCAAAGATTCTTCGTGCAGCAAAAATTGACTTCGGGTTGTTGTTTGATGGAGAGCGAACGGCCGGGAACGATGTGCGTCGGGTTGGAGAAGAAGGTATGTTCGAGTCCCTTGTCGATCACAATTTGTCGCAGATGCATGGGGCACAGAAGTTCAATCGGATACTTACGACTGATCCCCACTCATTTAACACAATCCACAACGAATATCCAGAATTTGGTAGGGTCGCACCAATAACTCACTACACCGAAGTGTTGTGTGATCTGCTCGAGTGCGGTGCACTAAGCGTCAAGCAACCGCTGAACTTAAGGGTTACCTTCCATGATCCATGCCATCTTGGTCGCCTTAACAAACGTTACGATGCACCAAGGCGAGTCTTGGAAATGATTGGCTGTGAAATTGTTGAAATGCCCCGAAATCGAGATAACTCCTTCTGCTGCGGGGCTGGAGGTGGTCGAATTTGGATTCCGGACAGGCCGGGAACGAAGAAACCGTCTGAAATACGGATTCGAGAGGCTGCTGGCTTAGGCGGGATTGATGTGTTTGTTGTTTGTTGCCCCAAGGATTTGACTATGTTTGAAGATGCGAGAAAGACAGCCGGTTTCGAGAAGGATTTCGTTGTCGAGGATATTGCCGAACTCATTGCCAAGGCGATCGAGCTTGAATCACTTGATCTTTGTGACTTATCTGAGATTGCCGACAAAATTGCCGATGCCGTTGCAAAGCGCGTGGCTGCTGCAGTCGGGAAAAGGCTTGATTCCTGGTTGGCTGAGCAAGCAGTCCTTTTGCCTCAGCTTTCAGTTAATCCCGATAAGCCAGTGACCGGATCGGCATCGATCACTGGAAAAATGGAACAATTGCGAAATACACACACCGCTGATAAATGGGTTGCGAAACCCGTTGAGCCGGCTGTAGTAGGAAAATACGAAAA
>CAIYQS010000156.1 GCA_903928395.1 uncultured Actinomycetes bacterium
GCCCTAAGATCACTATGGCCTGCGTTGAGTGCAAAGAGCGTAACTACATCACCAAGAAGAACCGCCGTAACGATCCAGATCGCCTTGAACTTAAGAAGTTCTGCCCACGTTGCAAACTTTCAACGGTTCACCGCGAAACCCGATAAATAATGCTTAACCCCGACCTTGTCGGGCGCACCTTTCCAGGTGTCAACAGCACAACCATTTCAGCAGAATCAATCTCAGCATTTGCCATAGCTTTGGGCGAGCCAGAAACTGATCTAGCCCCTCCTACCTTTGCCATCACCATCTCCCTCGAGCAATCTCAATCAGTGCTTGTCGAATCTGGATTGGACTGGAGCCGGGTCGTTCACGGCGATCAAAAATTTGAGATTTATACGCCGCTTGAAGCAGGGATGCAGATCACATGTAATTCAACTATCGAAAGCGCTCGTGTTGTGGCTGGAAACGACATAGTGACAGTGAGATCTGATCTGGTGAGTGCCGGCGAGGTAGCGGTTAGTAGTTGGTCAACGTTGGTATTCCGCGCATGAGTATCTTTAAGGTCGGCGAAGTTTTACCGACAAAAATTTACATACTCAATCGCGCTTCACTTGTTGCGTATGCGAACGCCAGCGGCGACCAAAATCCGATTCACCAGGATGAAGCATTTGCTAAATCTGTAGGGCTCGAGAATGTGATCGCTCACGGCATGTACACCATGGGCTTGGTCGGCCATTACGTTGGACGGATGGCAGGGAGTAGTTCGAAGGTAAAGGAGTTTTCGGCGCGTTTCACCAAGCCTGTGGTCGTTCCCGCTGACACCGATGTCGAGTTAGTTGTTAGTGCGACCGTGATAGAACTGACTGATGAAATTGCTCGATTGGAAATCACCGCGACTTGTAATGAAGTTAAAGTATTAGGAATGACAAAAGCCACAATTTTGCTATGAGCGCTCCAGAAGAAGTAATCGAACTAGCTCGTTTGAGACTTACTGCCAGGGCTGCAAAAGATTGGACGCTTGCGGACAATTTACGTAACCAGATTGCTGAACTCGGATTCGAAGTTCTCGATGTGGCTGATGGATTTGAATTCAAACTCAAATCACCTTTCCCAATCGTTTCAAGAATTAATGACCTGCGAAGATTCACGGACAAGACTTTCGAAAGTTCGATAGCAATAATTGCAGATAGCTATATCGAAGACCTGCTTACTGCCGTGGCATCGATAAAAGAGTATGCGCCAGATAATTGCGCCATCCTCATCCTCATTTCTGGAAAACCGGAACTTGGAAAGCTTGCGACGCTCCTAGATTCCCGCACCTTTATCGCACAAATTCAAGACGGGGTAGGTTGGGGTGAGGCGGCAAACGCGCTGCTTAAATTGGCGCCCTCTCCATATGTAATCATCATGGATCCTTCTACTCGCCTGCTTGGAGACGCAGTTACACCTACGATTGCTGCACTTTCATCGGGGGAATGGACTGCCGTTGGATGGCACGGTGGACTAATCAATATTGCCGATGAATGGTGAAGTGTCGAAGACAAGGGGCCAGGGCCAGTCGATGTTCTATTTAGTTATTTCATTGGGATCAACCGTGAAAACGCGATAGAAAGTGGCGGATTTAGTAATCGGGCTCTCTATTATCGAAATGCTGATATCGAATTCTCGTTGCGTCTCCGGCAAGCGCGGGGGAATCTGCTACAGATAGATCTTCCGCTAGAGCAAGCGCGACATCACGGGTATTACGACACTGATCCTGGGTATAGAGATGAGCAATCCAAGAAGAATTACGATCGGATATTGGAACGATTCCGTGGTAAGAATGAGATCTTGGTGGACCGCCGCTAGCCTTAACCCATGACCAACTTATCTGAACTGACGACCTTGCATGTTGGTGGTCCGGCGATGAAAGTTGTTCGCGCCAAGACAGAATCGGAATTAATTCTTGCGGTGCAGTATGCCGACGAAGTTGGTACTGACCTTCTAATTATTGGTGGCGGTTCAAATCTACTTGTTGGGGATTCAGGATTTAATGGCACTGTCATCGTCGTAGAAACTGAAGGAAATTCGTACGAGATCGATGCGTGTAGTGGTGGCACGTTGCAAGTTTCGGCGGGAGTGAATTGGGATAACTTTGTCGCATTTACCATTGAAAAGAATCTCGCCAATCTGGAATCCTTAAGCGGCATTCCTGGGACTGTTGGGGGAGCACCTATTCAAAACATTGGTGCATACGGTCACGAAGTATCAGAGGCAATCGTGCGAGTACGAACCTATGACCGTGAGAGCAAACAAATAAAGACATTTACTGCTGATCAATGTGAATTTGGATATCGTGATTCGGTTTTTAAAAGAGCGGGTTCTCGTTATGTAATTCTTGACGTTACCTTCCAACTGCGTCGCGGTGAGTTTTCACTTCCCATAAAATATATAGAGCTTGCGGATTTTTTGAAAGTAGAAATCGACGCCCGAGTTCCAACATCGGATTTACGCGCCGCGGTTCTTGAACTTCGAGCAAAGAAAGGGATGCTCATCAGTGCTGGGCATCAAAATTGGTCAGCTGGATCTTTCTTCATCAATCCAATTATTTCCGCAGAACAAGCCGCACAACTTCCCGCGAGTGCCCCTCGTTGGCCGCAACCAGATGGATTGATCAAGACTTCCGCAGCCTGGTTGATGGAAAATGCAGGAGTATCTAAAGGAGAGAAAGTGAACGGCGCCAAAATTTCCGAAAATCATGTACTAGCTTTGACAAATGCTGGAACCGCAACCGCCGCGGATCTAGTACAACTTGCTCGCATAGCCCGTGCAAAAGTTCAGGAAAAATTTGGAATTATATTGATCCCTGAAGTTCGGTTTGTTGGTATTGAACTTTAGACGGCTTCGGAAAGCAATTTCTTGACGCGCCCGATGCCCTCAACAATGTCCGCATCGCTTAAAGCATAAGAAAAACGCAGATATCCCGATGGTCCAAATGCTTCACCCGGAACTGCCGCAACTTCTGCTTCCTCAAGAATAAGTGTTGCTAATTCGGCAGAGGTGTGTGGAACCTTGCCCCGGATAGATTTTCCGAGAACTCCTTTTACCGAAGGATAAACATAGAAAGCACCTGTTGGCGTAGGGCAAACAATCCCTGGAATATCATTTAACAGACCGACGATTAATTTGCGGCGCCTATCAAAAGCAACTCCCATTTCGTGGACAGCGGTCAGGTCGCCAGTAACAGCGGCTATTGCCGCACGTTGCGAAACGTTGGAGACATTTGAAGAGAGATGGGATTGCAGATTTGTAGCAGCTTTGATGACATCTTTTGGTCCGATCATCCAACCGACACGCCAACCCGTCATTGCATAGGTCTTTGCAACACCGTTAAGGATGATCACATGGTTTGCGAGTTCAGGAACTACTACAGGAATACTTGGGGCGGTGGCACCGTAATAGAGAAGATGTTCATAAATTTCATCGGAGATAATCCAAATCCCGTTTTCCAGCGCCCATTCACCGATTGCCTTGACTTGTTCCGGTGAATAAACAGAACCTGTTGGGTTTGAAGGAGAGCAAAATAAAAGGGCTTTAGTTTTTTCGGTACGAGCGGCTTCAAGTTGAGCTACTGTCACTAAATAGTTCTGGTTTTCGTCGGCAAATACTTCTACCGTTTTGCCTCCGGCTAACTTGATGCATTCTGGATACGTCGTCCAATAAGGAGCCGGAAGAATGACTTCATCCCCCGGGTTAATGATTGTTGCAAATGCTTGATAGACCGCCTGCTTTCCACCATTTGTCACAAGGACTTGGTCAGCGGTGATCACGTATTTAGAGTCGCGTAGCGTTTTTGCGACTATCGCGTCGCGCAACTCCGGAAGGCCAGGTGTTGGGGTGTAGCGGTGATTTATCGGGTTGGTCGCTGCGTCAACCGCAGCCTGCACAATATAACTAGGGGTTGGAAAGTCTGGTTCTCCTGCTCCAAAGCCAATTACTGGCTTGCCAGCCGCTTTGAGTGCCTTGGCTTTGGCATCAACTGCAAGGGTTGCCGATTCAGCGATAGCTGCAATGCGGGTCGAGATCCTAGGTTTTTCCGGGTTATCTAGCTTTTCTGCGCTCATGCAGTGAAGTATGCCAAATCTGAGGGGGATCTGGTTCCGCTCAGTTTTACTCTCACCCCCGTTGGGCTCTAGACTCCTCGGTCTGGCGCTTGCAATAGGTCATGATCACTCATGTCTTAACAACGCTTGAAGGGCAGTAGCTCAACTGGCCAGAGTTCCGGTCTCCAAAACCGGCGGTTGGGGGTTCAAGTCCCTCCTGCCCTGCAAGACAGTTCTACCGAAGTGGCTGAAGATTTAAAGATCCGAGGTTAGTAAGAAGTACTAGCGAGAATTGATGTTTCAAGAGAGGTATCACACGTGGTCGACGAGAAGCACGATACTGAAGAGAGCAAAGGCCTCTTTGGTCGCATCAACCTGTTCTATCGCCAGGTTGTCGCTGAACTTCGCAAGGTTGTGTGGCCTACCCAAAAGCAACTTACAACGTATACGGCTGTTGTTTTTGTGTTCGTAGGTTTCATTATTGCTGTTGTATCGATTCTTGATGTTGCTCTCACCAAAATTGTTTTCTGGATCTTTGGGTAGGGGCGGATCATGGCTGTAGAAAATCCATTTTTTGAAGAGTCTGTTCCAGCGCAAACTGCGCCTGCCACGATAGATGCATTCGAAGCTGCACTGGCCGCAGCCCCTGTCGCTGAAGTTGCTGCAGAACCGGTTGTTGAAGCTCTCGTTGCTGATAAAGAAGAAGGAAGCGCCGCGGCACTTGATGCAATTGACCAAGAAGTCGATTCCGAAGGAGTCGAACAAGAGCCAGAGGATGAAAACGATCCCAATGCTGAATTTCGTCGCGCTCTTCGAACGGCAGCTGGTGATTGGTATGTAGTCCACTCCTATGCTGGTTACGAAAAGAAGGTAAAGGGAAACCTCGCCAACCGCGTTCAAGCGCTCAACATGGAGGATTTTATTTTCCAAGTTGAAGTTCCTGAAGAAGAGATCACTGAGATCAAGAACGGACAACGCAAGCAGGTTAAGCGCAATGTCTTCCCTGGGTACGTATTGGTTCGCATGGATCTGACAGATGAGTCGTGGTCATGTATTCGTAACACTCCTGGTGTTACAGGATTCGTTGGCAACGCGCACCACCCTTCGCCATTGAGTTTGCAAGAAGTTGAAAACATTCTTGCGCCTCGTCCATCCAAGAAGGGCGATAAGGCCGAAATTAAGGTCATCGACTTTGAAGTTGGCGAGTCTGTCACGGTTATGGATGGTCCATTCGCAACCTTGCCAGCTTCGATTTCAGAGATCATGCCGGAGCAAGCTAAGTTGAAAGTTCTCGTTTCAATTTTCGGTCGCGAAACTCCAGTGGAACTTTCATTCCATCAAGTACAGAAGATTTAGTCCCACTACTTAGCGAAGCTAAAAGAATAAGGAAACCAAAAATGGCACCAAAGAAGAAAGTAACTGCACTTATTAAGTTGCAGATTCAGGCAGGCGCTGCCACA
>CAIYQS010000157.1 GCA_903928395.1 uncultured Actinomycetes bacterium
CCAGAACCAACCTCAAAAGAATTGTCGAATTGGTCGCTCATGAAATACAAGCGTTTCATTGATACAGCAGGTGGCTGGGGCAAATTCCAAAACGTGCTTCGAGTGCTTGATGAAGTTTCTAAAGAAACCGATCGATCGATTGCGACAATCGCAAGCAAGTATCAACTTGCACAGAAAGCGGTTGGCGCTGTAATTGTAGGTGCGCGTCTTGGTGAAAATGCGCACGTTGAGGATGCGACTTCACTCTTTACTTTTGAACTAAGTACTTCGCAAAAGGAAAAGATTGCTGCGGTAATTTCTGCACTTGATCCGATCCCAGGTGATTGTGGAGATGAATATCGCAAGCCGCCATTTCTTACCGCCTCTGGTGACTTAAGCCATCACCTGGAAGAATTTCCGCCCGTTTATCAGCCTTATGAGAAAAATGGTAGAACGTACATTGACTCCGGAACCAAATGGGAGGGCCTTGCTGGATATTCCAGAGCGGTGCGAGTTGGTGATCGACTATTGGTTTCTGGAACAACCGCAACTCACGGCGCACTTTCTGTTGGAATTGGTGACCCGATCGCGCAAGCCCACTTCGTCATCGACAAAATTGAAGCGGCGCTCGTTTCACTCGGAGCAAAACTCGCAGATGTGGTTCGCACTCGGATCTACGTCACCGATGAGGCAAACTGCGAAGCAATTGCGCGCGTACACGGTGAGCGATTTGCAGATATTCGCCCCGCTAATACCCTGGTCGTTGCCCAATTAATCGGAGCCCAGTACCTCGTTGAAATTGAGGCCGAAGCGGTCATTTCGTGAAGAAAATTGAGCTAGCACCAGGCTATTTGATCTCGCCAGTAATAAAGGGTGGATGGCAATTGAGTACTGGTCACTCCCTCAAAGGGGCAATCTCTGAGGAGCAATCAATCGCGGATATCTTGGGCTTTGTTGATGCCGGAATCTCAACGTTGGATTTTGGCGATATCTACACCGGCGTAGAAGTTCTGGTGGGTAAAGCACTTGCACGGCTCCAGGAGCGTGACGGAGCTGCGGCCCGAGCAAAGATTCAACTACACACCAAATATGTTCCCAACGAGAGTTCGCTCGACTCCTACGATCCGCGGGATGCAAAAGAGATCGTTGCGCGCTCATTGGAGCGCTTAGGTGTGGAGCAGGTCGATCTCGTGCAGTTTCATTGGTGGCGTTATGAAGCGCGGCGCTACCTCAACGCACTAGAAGCGCTCTTCGAATTGAAGGCGTCAGGTGCGATCCGCGAAGTTGGAATAACAAATTTTGACCTCCCGCGATTGCAGGAGATGGTGGAAGCTGGGTTCAAGCCCGCAAGCATCCAGATTCAGTACTCGATTCTTGATCGAAGGGCCGAAAATGGTTTAACCGATTATTGCCTCGAAAATGGAATCGGAATTCTTTGCTATGGAACAGTAGCGGGAGGCTTTATCTCCGAACGATTCTTGCAGCAGCCCGAACCTAAAGAGTTCGACACTCGCTCCAACATCAAATACAAATTAATCATTGACGATTTTGGTGGCTGGGAACTATTTCAAGAATTGTTGGCTGCTCTTCATGAAATTGCGGTAGCGCACAAAACCGATGTCGCAACAATCTCTTCGGCTTTCACGTTAAGTCGCCCCGGAGTTAAAGCAGTGATTGTTGGTGCGCGAAACTTAGAACACTTGCACAATAATCTTCTGATACCGCAGATCGATTTGAGCGACGAAGAAATATTCGCGATCGAAAATATTATTGCGAGAGCGACGGGACCAGTTGGACCTGTTTACGGCTTAGAGCGCGATAACGAACGCCATCGCAGCATCATGCATACCAATAACAATTAAGTGAGTTCAGTTGCGTCCAATGTGACGGAGCGGATGCGCTCGATCCGCATGACAAGCCGTTCATCGGGATCGGGGCAGGCGACAAATGAATCTTTCTCAAGCCAGTCATCCACTGGCAATTGACGCTGCTTTGCGGGGAGCAAAGGCAAAATCGAAGCGATAGCAAAGATGCAAAATTGCTTGCCCTCTGGAATTCGCAGTTGAGAACTATTGGTTACCTCAAAATAGTCACCCACATTTAATCCGCAGACTGAACGACCTTCAATGCGATCGACCACAATTCTTAAGTCAAAGAGTTCCAATGAGTTTTCCTTAATACTTGGCCGCAATGAGGCGATGTTATCAAGAATGAGTCCGCATCAACATCCCGTAGAGTTCGCTATATGTCCACAATAGATAGAGCGCATCTCAAGCGAATTACCGCGCGGGAAGAAGCCAGGTTTCTAGAACTTCACCCAAAGAGTGGCGAGCTTTTCGAAAAGGCAAAGCAGGTTATGCCTGGCGGTGTTCCGATGTCATGGATGGCAAAGTGGCCGGGAGCTTACCCAGTATTTGTTGCTAGCGCACAAGGAGCGCACTTCACTGATGTCGACGGCAACGAATACGTTGACCTTTGTCTTGGTGATACCGGATCTATGACTGGTCATTCCCCAAAAGCAACCGTTGAAGCAATCACCGCCCAGCTCAAGCGCGGACTCACTGCAATGCTCCCCACCGAAGATGCAGTAACTGTTGCTTCTGAACTTTCGCGCCGTTTTGGGCTGCCGCTCTGGCAGTTCACGGTTACTGCCACCGACGCTAATCGCCATGTGATTCGGTATTCGCGGCTGATTACTGGCCGTTCTAAGATCATCGTGATCGACAAGTGTTATCACGGTTCGGTGGATGAGACCTTTGCTACGTTAGATGAAACGGGAAACACAATTAAGCGACCCGGAAATCTTGGTGCGCCCGTTGACCTTGCAGAAACTACTCGAGTCGTTGAGTTTAATAATTTAGTTGCGATGGAAGCTGCGTTAGCTCATGGCGACGTCGCCGCAATATTGTTGGAACCAGCAATGACCAATATTGGAATTGTGCTTCCCGATCCCGGTTATTTAGAAGCCGTGGGAGAACTCGCAAAGAAATATGGCGCAGTATGGATCATTGATGAAACCCACACAATCTCGGTTGGACCTGGCGGAATGACCGCGCTGTATGGGCTAAAACCAGATGTGCTAACAATCGGTAAAGCAATCGCTGGCGGAATTCCAACCGGAACATTTGGTCTGCGCACAGAAATTGCCGCCCGGATCAAGGCAAAAGTTGAGCGCGAACTCATCGACACCGGTGGAATCGGAAGCACTTTGGCGGGCAACGCACTGAGCTTGGCTGCGATGCGCGCAACACTCACTGAAGTTTTAACCGACGAGGCATTTGCGCGGATGGTTTCACTTGGATCCTTATGGTGTGATGGCGTAGACGCTGCGATCAAGGAATTTGGACTGCCGTGGCATTGCTCCCGGCTTGGAGCGCGTGGAGAATATTTGTTCCAACCAACGGCGCCAAAGACAGGCAAAGAGGCGGCCGACGCTGGGGATTTCGAACTGGAGCAGTACGTACACCTGCGCTTGCTCAACGACGGCTTTTTAATCACGCCATTTCATAACATGGCGCTGGTCTCCCCCGATACATCTGTCGCGGATATCGAGGCGCATACCAAGGCGTTCCGCGCAATGTGCGCTGATTTGGTTGCACATTAGTGGATATAAAAACCTTACTGCGGCCACACCGAACAATCCCGAGGACAAGTTGGACAGCGCCAACACAGTGGTCGGTTAATCCTTCGCGATTTTTGATTTTAATGTTTGGGCTAACAATATTTGGATTTGGTGAAGCCCTACTCATCCAATCAACGCTCGGAAATACGCCGTGGAGCGTGCTCTCCCAAGGGTTAAGCAAGCACACTCCGCTTTCACTCGGCTGGTCCACTTTTTTTATCAGCATTGTTGTCTTGCTCGGTTGGATTCCACTCAAACAGCGCCCCGGTTTTGGAACACTCGCAAACATTGTGATGATCGCCTTCGCGCTCCAAATAGGGACGGATATTTTTCCCATAGAACACCACACAATGTGGATTCGATTTGCTTATGTATTTGGAGGAATTGCACTCATCGGGTGCGGCTCATCGCTTTATATAACGTGCGGGTTGGGACCAGGACCACGCGATGGGTTAATGACCGGAATTCATCGCGTCACAGGAGTTCGCGTAGGTCGAGTAAGGCTCATTCTGGAAATTATTGTCTTTGGCGTTGGATGGGCAATCGGCGGTCGCGTTGGAATTGGAACTCTTTGTTTCGCGCTCTTTATCGGTAACTCGGTTGCAATCTGGTTAGGACTTGTTCGCCATCTTGAAAATGCCATCCAACATCGGCGGAGTTAACTTTTTTGTAAAAGTATTCTGCTGGCTCGGGTGATAACTTCCAATAACTTTGATACTTTTACTATCCGTCGAATTCGTGGTGAAAGTAGCCCCATGTCCGAATTTTGGTCGGGGCGTTGGAATGTCGAATCCCATACTTATAAGTTGAGCGATCAATCCGGTCCAAGCAAAATTACCGAGTGCAACAAAAACCTTTGCAGTTGGCAGCAAAAGTTCTATCTCATTTGCCATAAAAGGCGCGCACGTTGCCTTCTCTTGGTTGGTTGGCTTGTTATCGGGAGGCGCGCACCGCACAGCGCAGAGTATTCTGGTTCCATAAAGTTCTTGACCATCTTTGCGTGAATCGCTCGTTGGCAATTTCGCTAGCCCTGACCTAAATAACGAAGCAAACAGGAAATCACCGGAACTATCGCCAGTAAAAATTCGCCCCGTTCTATTGGCTCCATGAGCGCCTGGAGCTAAACCAACAATGATGATGCTTGCTTTGGGGTCTCCAAAACCCGTGACTGGCTTTCCCCAATAGTCGTGATCGGCGTAGGACTTACGCTTGGTGAGCGCAACTTCTTCGCGCCACTCAACTAACCGCGGACAAAGTGTGCACGCAATGATCGCCTTATCTAGCGCCGCGATCGATTTATATCTGGGCTTATTTGGTTGCAAGGCTCCACGCGATCCCGTCGAGAATATCGGACTCCGACACCACAAATTCCGAAGCCCCAGTAAGCGTCATAACGCGGGAAAGCACTAACGACCCAGAGGTAATCACATCTACGCGTCCAGGGTGCATATAGCCCAATGCGGCGATTTCTTCGCGTTTCATTCCAGCAAACGTGCGCGCTACTTCGTGGACTTTGTCCGCCGAAATTCGCGAGAGGTGAATCGCATGCCGGTCATACTCAGTGAGTTCTAGCGCGGCCGCTGCTACTGTCGTTGCGGTGCCGGCGACTGCAATGAGAGTTTGGGCAGCTGCGAAATCAACTACCGCGCCGGCTTCATTGATTGCCTCATCAATGTCTTGTGTAGCGGCGGCGAGTTGTTCTGGGGTTGGCGGTTGGGAAGTTAGGTGACGTTCGGACATCCGCACGCACCCGATATTGACTGACTTAGCGGAAATAACGTCCGTGCTGCCTAGTACAAATTCTGTGGAGCCACCTCCGATATCTACAACGAGGAACGGAGCAAGCTCTTGGCCAAGTTCTTTAGTTGCGCCAGTAAATGAGAGCGCGGCTTCTTCGCTTCCAGGAATTACATGAGGAGTAACTCCTAAGATATTTTCGACACCGTTGATAAATAAATCGCGATTACTTGCGTCACGAGTAGCGCTTGTTGCGCAGAATCGAATTCTTTCAACGCCTTTAGCGCGAATAATATTTGCGAATTCTTGAGTTGCGCTCAAAGTGCGCTGGATGGCTTCTGGTGCAAACGCCTTGTTCTTATCCACGCCTTGTCCGAGCCGAACGATCTGCATCGTGCGATAAATTTCACGAAAGTGAGCCCCGTCAATGTCGGCAATAAGTAATCGCAGCGAATTTGTCCCGCAATCTATAGCTGCTACTCGCATGGGTTCACCTTCCACCAATCGGGAAGCGCGGCCAAAGCCTCATCTCCAAGCGGGTTAACGCCAGGGCCAGCACCGAGTGAATGGGCGACCAGAGAATGCAAGCATTTAACACGATCCGGCATTCCGCCCGCTGTGATCCCTTCAACTTCTGGAACATCTATTCCGATCGAAGCGCGCGCCGCCAAGTACTGCTCGTGAGCAGCTCGATATGCCGCTGCAAGGTCTGGATCAGTCTCCAAGCGACCCTGCATTTCGGCCATCATTCCAGAACTTTCCAGTGTTGAAATAGCGCTAGTAAGGCGTGGGCAAGTGGCGTAGTAGAAGGTTGGGAAAGGCGTGCCATCTGACAACCTAGGTGGGGTCTGCACCACATCCGGTTTTCCGCATGGGCAGCGGTGTGCGATTGCATGAACATCTCGTGGAGTTCTGCCCAATTGTTTTGCTATCGCGTCTAAATCGGAAGCAGACGGTTTATCGCTCATGGATTTTGATTTGCACTAGTGATCGTGGAAATCAATCTGGAGTACCAAGGAATGTTGCCGGGGGCAACACCTTCGATTGGAGCAACGGGAACCGTTGGTGCGACAGGGGTTGTGGTGTTGCTCAGCACCACGTATTCACGTTCTCCGGGGAAGACGTAGTGCAAGCGAATTCTGGCTTGTGAAGCGACATACGTCGGATCATTCCAGAGCGTTAATTCTTTTTCGGCTTCTTTCAGCGTTGCTTGACTAGCGGCAAGTTGCACGCTGTAAGCATCGATTTGTGCGCGCTGGGCAAAGAAACTATGAAGCGGTGGTGCCAAGGTAATAGCCAACACTAAAAGCACCGTGGCGAAGGCCAAGCTTCGCCCCGACATGCTCTTTAACATTTATTAGCCGTTGAAACGTGGGAATGCTGCGCGCCCTGCATAAAGCGCAGAATCTGCGAGTTCTTCCTCAATGCGAAGTAGTTGGTTGTACTTTGCTACGCGCTCAGTTCTGGCCGGTGCGCCAGTCTTGATCTGTCCGCATTCGAGCGCGACAGCAAGATCAGCGATGGTGGTGTCTTCGGTTTCACCGGAACGGTGCGACATCATGGTGCGATAAGAATTGCGATGGGCAAGTGATACCGCATCCAGCGTTTCGGTAAGTGTTCCGATTTGATTCACCTTTACGAGCAGCGCATTTGCGGCGCCTTCTTTAATTCCGCGGGCTAAGCGCTCTGGGTTTGTTACAAAGAGGTCATCTCCGACGATTTGAATCTTGCTACCGAGTTCGGCGGTCATCTTCGACCAGCCAGCCCAGTCATCCTCATCAAGCGGATCTTCAATAGAAACGATTGGGTATGAAGCAACTAGATCAGAGTAGTAAGCGATCATTTCGTCGCTGCTCTTGAGCTGTCCCTCAAACTTATACTTTCCATCTTCAAAGAATTCAGTCGCAGCAACATCCATCGCGAGCGCAATATCTTTACCTGGTGTGTATCCAGCGGCAACTATGGCCTCAAGGATCAGGTCAAGGGCAGCGCGGTTGCTCTCTAGATTTGGAGCAAACCCACCTTCATCGCCGACGCTTGTGACTAATCCGCGCTTCTTAAGAACCGCCTTAAGTGCGTGATAAATCTCAGCGCCCCAGCGGAGAGCCTCCTTAAATGACTCGGCTCCGATAGGCGCGATCATGAATTCTTGGACATCCACGTTGGTGTCTGCGTGTGCACCGCCATTGAGAATATTCATCATTGGAACAGGAAGGGTGTGCGCTGTTGGGCCACCGATGTAGCGGAAGAAAGAGAGATCTGCGCTATCGGCTGCCGCGCGTGCCGCGGCAAGTGAGACACCAAGAATCGCGTTGGCTCCAATGCGGGACTTGTTCTTTGTTCCATCCAATGCGATCAACTCTCCATCGATCAAGCGTTGATCTTGAGCATCAAAGCCGGTTACTGCTGGAGCAAGCTCATCGTTGACGAAATTAACGGCTTTTTGAACGCCTTTGCCGCCATAACGCTTGCCGCCATCACGAAGTTCTGCTGCTTCAAATGCACCTGTGGAGGCTCCGCTTGGAACCGCGGCTCGAGCGGTAGTTCCATCCTCAAGAAGCACCTCTACCTCAACGGTTGGGTTTCCTCTTGAATCTAGAATTTCACGAGCGTGTACCGCATCAATTATTGCCACAGGATTCTCCTCATAGTTGTCTGTTCTAAAATATTAATAACTAATTCTAACTGGTCGTTCCGCCTGATTGC
>CAIYQS010000158.1 GCA_903928395.1 uncultured Actinomycetes bacterium
ACATCCAATCGGATGAGCGGTCCTTTTTCTTTTACCCAAAATCAATTAACAAGAGTCAATTAACAAGAGTTAATTAACAAGAAACGAATATAGGAGGTGAGCACGATGGCAGTTCTATTTAGCGAGTTATTAGTCCCGGGATGGGCTGATGGCGAGATGATTGGACTTAGCGAAATTACGGGAGAGATATCGCTTCCGTGTCACACCGCAGAGCCTGAATTGTTCTTCGATGAAGCACCACCACGTGTTGCGTTAGCAAAATCGCTCTGTGGAGGTTGCCCCATGAAAGCTGCATGTCTAGAAGGCGCACTTTCCAGGGAAGAGCCATGCGGGGTATGGGGTGGGGAGCTATTTGTCGATGGCCAAACCGTGACAGCAAAGCGATCGGTCGGTCGTCCGAGGTTGGTTCCAGTCACAATCACAGCATGCGAAGAAGATGAGGCGCTGGCCAGTTGAGGCACTGGCTAGTGCTTACATCCGCACTTTGGATGGAAACTCCAATGTCGGCTTTCAGGCGGTCGCATGGGGTCTAACAAGTTGTACCAAAACGACGCGGCGTATAACGGGCTTAGTCCTGTTGCAAAGAGTTCTCCCACGGCTAGCGTGATGAGTCCAGAAAGAAAAGCAATACTTGCGCTTGGAAGTTCACTTCGCACAAATTCTTGATCAACCACGGTTCCATTTTCCCGTTTAATAAGGGTGACACAACGTAAGCATGGCGTTTGACCGGGTACAACCAGCGGCCCGACTTCTACATCAGGTCCAATCATCGGATTTATATGGAGATGAGTTGAACCTTCACTCATCCAACGTTGGACGTAGTCCCATTCGATAGGGATAGTTGAAATAATAAGGTCAGGTTTCGGTTTTGCTCCCTCTACATTTCGGGTGATTTGAGAGTTTCTGATTAATTCCTTAGTGAAAGCTGATCGGTCCTTGCCGATATCGCTGGTTCGTACGGCGATTCCACAAACATCCCCACCTACTATTTGAGAGGGAAGGTGGGCACGGGAAATTAATCGCGATTGCGTAAATCCCGATGCGTGCAGACTTACCAAGAGATTGCGGGCCAATCTATTTTCGCCCGATATCAGAATTGTTACCTGCCCTCGCGCGTTGAGCTCGCTGCTACCTCCATCGTGAACCCCGACGCGATGAGAGAGCAACGCCTGTTCAGTGGTCTCGCGCTGCGCTCGAAGTTGCTGACTTAAATCTGCACTTGCAGGTTCGAAAGGAGTGCTGAGGAAATCTATAAATCCTCCAGCGAGTAAGTGAGAAGTGAATGACCTCAGTTCCGTCAGATCACACATAAGCCCCGATGAAATCTCCTGAAGTGTGCGCTGGCCATTCATCGTGCGAACCATCTGCACCTGCAGAGCTTCTGAAATCATGATCCCTCGGGTTGGGAGGCCAAGATAATGCTTCGTACCAATCTTGGTCAGACTCACGCCCCGCTTGATGCACGGATATTTCAAAGTTCGATCAGGTTCGCTCACCGGGACAGGATTGCTTGTAATTCGGATTCATGCGTGAACTGAAAAAAAATCTGGGGATAAAAAAATCGCCCCCGCCAATTAAGCGGGAGCGACTTAATCTTTGTTGATGGCGATTAAGCCTGTTACGCCTTGCCCAAAATACGGTTGACCTTGGTGCCACACACTGGGCAGATACCCTGTGCCATCCGGCGACCAGATTCTGAAACCTTCACATGACCTTCGAAGGCCCGCTTCTCTTTGCACTTAACGCAATAAGCCTCGCCTTTATATTCTTCAGCCATATTGAACCTCCTTTTCGCCCGCTCGTAAAACCTCGGGAGCCTCCCGCCACGAGCGTGCGTACGAGAACACGATACCCGCGTGCCACGCTTAGCGGGGGGATTTCACGCTGAGATATGCGGGGAGATCGACAAATATTTGGAGATTTGGGCGAAATGTCCGATTAGTCGCTACTTATGACTGTTCGTGGAGGATCGCCTCTGGAGTAGCAGATAAGCCCGCCTCAAATCCTTCTAGGAAGGCTTCAGCCCGATCTTTAGCTAAATATCGATCGAGGTACGCCTGGAAGTCCGCTCCATGGCCAGGTACGCGCAGATGGATTAATTCGTGGAAGAGCACGCAGCCGATGACATAGTCCGGAGCGCCGTTGAGGCGAAATGAAATACGAATTGTTTGATCACCTGTTGTGCACGAGCCCCAGCGCTCGCGCATATTGCGCCATGAAATCGAGCTTGGCCGTTCGTGAAAATCGGGAAGGTAACGTTCAATCAATTCTTCGGCCATCTTGGCAAGCATCATGTCACTCGAGCGGTTCTTTGCCTCTCGTCTGAGCACTATCTCAATCATCTCAGGGATGATTTCGGCCTCCGCCTTTCGGCTCATACGGTCTGGAATATGAATTTTGATTATTCCGTTTTGGCGCAGCGCGCTAATGCTTCGTTTGCGACGGGTGCTGCGAATTACTCGGAATTCCGGGAGATTTTCAGGGAGCGGTTTAGTCCGCGCGACGGTTCGGACGAATTTTTGGCTTTTAATGGGTTCGCTTATCACCGGGGTGAGGCTATCGTCGAAGAGCGAAATCTGTTGAAAATTGTCCACCGATTTCACGAGTTATCCCCCGTTTCTCCACAGATTTATCAACAGCTTTGCTAGCAGAATTGTGGCATTTCTTTTTGGAATTCGAGGCAAGTTGGCATAAGTTTCACTCACCAAGTCCTCGGATAACCGTTTGATGTAGGCAAGGGGAAGGCAGACATCAAATCGTGCGGCCGGGGATTTGGCTTTTTATTCGCATAAGGAGCGAACATGGCGCGAGTAACTGGAATCGGTGGAG
>CAIYQS010000159.1 GCA_903928395.1 uncultured Actinomycetes bacterium
GCGATACCGGTGTTACCACTAGTCGCTTCAACGATGGTTCCACCAGGCTTGAGTGCGCCACTTGCTTCTGCATCATCAACCATGGCGACCGCAAGACGATCCTTCACAGATGCTGTTGGGTTATAGAACTCAAGCTTTGCCGCGACAGTCGCGGTTGAATTAGGAAATAGGCGCTGGATCTTTACGAGCGGTGTATTTCCAAATACCTCTGAAATATTGTTGTAAATCTTCATTGTCTCTCCCGTGCTCGGTGTGAGGTGAAGGTAGCAGGATTAAGCGTCGAGTTCTCAGTGAGAACTAGTAAGTGCAAGTCATTCGCATTAAAACGAAGACTCTAGACCACTAAGAATTGACCCATCAATCCGCCGTCTTCGTGATTAGCCATATGGCAGTGGTACATATAAGCCCAGGTTGAACTTGAGAAATCGGCAAACTTCGCCAGGAAGGTGACTCTCTCATTTCGCTGAATAGAGAAGGTATCTTTCCAACCATTCTCATGGGCTGGAATCGGTCCTGAGCTTCGGGAGATAATCTTGAACTGCACATCATGAATATGAAAGGCATGCCCAAAGATCTGATCGTTTGTGATGGTCCATGCCTCGGTAGCGCCTAACTTCACGCGCTGGTTGATGACCGACATGTCATAGCTCTTACTATCAAAGGTAAATGGTGTGCCTGCTCCCTGATCGTTGATGGCGATTGTTCGAGAATTTGTAACTTCCGCCTTTGTGGGAAAAGTACTGGCCGCAAGAGTTGTTGGCAGTTTAGTTATTGCGGAACTGGTGGCTTTTATGACTTGAATTTTCAGAAGGTCAAATTCAGTGTTGTTGAGCAAACTTCCAAATTCACCCGAGGTTGCGGGTTCTGCTCCCCCGTATCCAAATGCTAAGCCCTTGTTAAAGGCGCGGAGTGAAAGCGTGGAACCAACTGCATTGCCGGTTAAATCAACCAGGATTTCATAGCGCTCACCTGGAACCATAATCAATCGCTTAACCGGAATCGGCTTTTGAACCAAACCACCATCTGTTGCAATGACGTGGAAGGTGCGTCCATCAGAGAGACCTATGTTGAATACCCGTTCTGATTCAATATTTAGAAGACGAAGGCGAACAAATTGAGCAGGAAGTGAGACCTGAGCATTTGCTACCCCATTGGTAAGCAAGGTATCGCCGTAAATAGTGGTCGGACTAATTTGATTGGTAGCAGAAAGAGAACGGCTTCCAAGAGCAAGTGGAATATCATCAACACCGTAGGTGCGAGGAAGTGCAAGTACCGCCTCAACAGAGTCCTGGACGATAATAAATCCTCCGGCTCCCAAAGCTAATTGTTTCTGAGTAGTTTTGTGCATGTGGGGGTGGTACCAATACGTTGCAGCGTTATTCATCATCTTAAATTTAGGTTTCCACGTCTTGCCCACTTCAATCACCTGCATGGGTCCACCATCCATCTCGGCTGGCAAGTGAATGCCATGCCAATGCGTTGTGGTCTGCTCAGATAAGTTATTTGTGACGTTGAGTGAAATGTCATCGCCCTTTTTCATGAAGAGCGTAGGTCCCCAGAACCCGACTCCGTTGTAGCTATATGTCTTTGTAAGAGCGCCGCTGGCAATTTGCTTTGTTGATTTCTGCAGTTTGAGATTGAAATTCTTCCCTGAAAGTACGGGTGGGATATAAAGGGCATTACTTGGAATCGCCGCATCGGAAGTAGGCGTATCCAATAGATTTGGCACTAGTGCTGCACCGAGAGTAAGACTTCCGGCCTTGAGAAATTTTCTTCTATCCATCCCGGATTGATGCTTACTCGGAGTGCTCATGTGAAGCTCACTTTCTTTGTTGGTAGAGATCAAGTTTTGCTCTCTCTAAACCACCAAATTATTGGAGATTACGGGAGCTAGTGCGCGGAACCATTCTTCATAGCCAGCATTATTTAGATGCAAGCCAAAAGTCTCAGGATCAGAACAGTACTTAATTTTCAAAATATCCTGTGTTTCATCTTTAAGTAAGCCATGAGAATCAAAAAATATGATTCCAAGAGCTTCCAGTTCAGGTTTAATTTCTTTATTAACCTCAATAACGCTCTGTGAAAATTCTCCAGTGCGTGGAGTCAGCGAATTCCAGATAATCGGTACATCCGGCAGCAGTTTTCTCAAATCATTTGCATTCGCGAGAATATTCCCGATTACATCCTCAATGGGCAATCGATATTTGCCGAAGTCGTTTGTACCAATCATCACGATCAGTAATTCTGGTTGTGACTCCACAATGTCATCTACCAAAGCAGCTAAATCAGAGGTCGTGTGACCAGGAAAGGCAAAGTTGGTCACATAGTGATCTGGAAGCCAAAACTGCCAAGGTCCTCCGTGAATGATGCTGTCTCCGGCGAAAACAATCCTGCGTTTCATTTACTTCCCTTCTTGAGCCAAAAATCTAGAGCTGCTGGTGCATAACGTGCCCATGTGGCATTGGAATGGGCACCTCTATTCAGTGTCCTTCTCATGAAATCACTATTTTCTTTATATCCCTTCGCCTTAATTAAGCGATCCGCGAGATCCTGCGAGTTCTCATACAAGGCGTCCAAGCCCTTTGTGCCTCGACTCATCCACAACTTGTGTCTGCCTGGAGCTGGGAAATCCTGCATCATCTTCTCGGCAAGTTGATCTCCGCCGATTACCCAATGAGGAGAGAAACTCAGAGCGGTATGAAAGAAATCGGGTTCCTTAATTAACGAATAAATGGCCGCCAACCCGCCCATGCTGGCGCCGAGGATTGCGGTCTTCTCTGGTGTGATTTCTTGCCCAAGTTCTCCTGCAATCGTTGGAACTATCACATCCTTCAACTCCGCGACATGCTGATCGGCCGTTAAAGTTGCTAGGAACGAATCTACATTTCCTTGGTAGAGCCCGTGACTTTCCTGACTCCAATTTTCACTCTTTGACATGTATTGGGCAGGAACATATTCCTTTAAGCGGCCGAGGTTGTCTGATAAATATGGCGTGTGATAAACACAAATAACCGTTGGTGCGGTTAATCCATGTTTCGCAAAAACTTTTAGTGCTGATTGTCCCAATTCCCAGGTCGCACGCTGGTGCGGATTGATTGGAATGTTCCGCTTATCCAAGACATTTTGCCCATCCAATGCAATCAGAATATGTTCACTCGGTTCGCGAGGCGACCAATAGTCGACTGTTCGACTTCCGAAGCGAACTTTATGAACTTCTCCCGGCAAACCTCTCACCTGAAAATTCTCAACAGCTATCACTCGATTCCTATCCCTTCGTTGATCCGCTGACGAGTCCAGAAACCAGAAACTTCTGGAGGAACATAAAGAGGGCTAAAACTGGAATCGTCGCTAGAAGCGCTCCAGCCGTAAAAGGTCCCCAGTTTTTTCCGTATTGACCATAAATAAACTGCTGCAAGCCGACGGCAACAGTCATATTTTTCCCATCAAGCCCCAGAATTACCGAAGTAATCAGGTACTCATTCAATATTCCGATGAAAGAGAGAAGCGAAATCACGACAAAGACGGGTACCGCTAGAGGAACGATAATTCTTGTGAAGATTAGAAAGTGACCAGCGCCATCTATTGTCGCTGCTTCATCAATCTCACTCGGAATCGTGTCGAAGAAACCTTTCAGCATCCATGTATTTACTCCAAGTGCCGCTCCTCCAAATATGAGGATGAGAGGAAGTTGGTGACCAAGTCCAAGGAATACAAATGTCTTGCCAAAAGTATTTATTATCAAGAACAAGGTCGTAGCTGCCAATAACTGAGGAAACATCTGAACAATCAAAATTGTGGTGAGGGTAAGTTTGCGACCTCTAAATCTGTGCCGACTCAGTGAATACGCAGCAAGAGCTCCAATAATGGTCTGCATCGCCGCGGCGCAAATTGCCACAACCATTGAATTTCTTACCCATGTAAAGAATGGCTTCTCTTTATTAGAGAACAGCTGTGTGAAGTTAGCCAGACCGCGATGTAAGGGAATCAATTGCTGAGTACTAATTTGTCCCGTCACATCAAAGGCCGCAGAAATCATCCAAACCAGTGGGAAGAGCGCAAATCCAGCCACGACAACTCCCAGGAGATGTCGCCATAAGACTTTTCTGAACCAAATCTTCCTTCGTCTTGCGTTAGGAAAGCTTAGGGTTTTCATTTAGTTCACCCCTTCCATCGTCTTCATGCGACGCAATCCATACACTGAAAGGATGCCAATCAAAATAAAGTTCAAGATCGATAACGCACTAGCTAGTCCATAGTTGCTACCTTCTTGGGAATTGAAAGCCAACTTGTATGTATAAGAAATCAGAATGTCTGTTGCTCCAGCGTTTCCATTTGTATTAGGGAACGTTGGCCCACCACCAGTTAAGAGATAGATCACTCCAAAATTATTCAAAGCCATAGCGCCAGATGCCACAAGCAATGGAGCAACCGTACGCATGACCAATGGAAGTTTGATAAGTCCAAAGACCTTTAAAGGTGATGCCCCATCGATTTCAGCAGCTTCGATAATTTCATTTGGTATCGCCTGAATGGCACCAGTACAAATGAGGAACATGTACGGGAATGTCACCCAGAGCTCAACTATGAGGACCGCTATCCGAGCCCAGAGAGAATCCGTGAGCCAAGGCGTTGAAATATGGAAAATGCGATCAATCACTCCAGTTTGTGCCGTGAATAGTCCAGACCACACTAAAACGGAGAGAACACTTGGTATCGCCATAGGAACGATAAAGATTGTTCTGTAAATACGTCTTGAATAGAGCAAAGGCGAATTAAAAATAAGCGCAAGACAAAGCCCCATCAGGAAGGATAAAGCGATAAGAATTATCGCGTTTAAGAAAGTCCATGCAAGCACTTTGAGAAGCGGGTGTCGGATATCCGCGTTATGGATGATTGATGTGAAATTTCGCCAACCCACAGTTGTCTTCCACCCGGGGTAGAGCGCCTCACCGGCCTGGCTAACCATTTGGCCATTGTTATTTGGGTGGTAGCGAACACCACTTTCCACGTTTACCAGTTCATCTTTCGCTGGAAAATAAACCAAGCTCGGTTTGGAAACCTGCAAAGTTTGTAGATCTTGGGCTTGCAGCACCAATCCACTCTTGAGCTTTACTTGAATATCTCCCAGATCTCCAGAAACCGCTTCGGTTTCATTCGAATTGAGAAGTCGAAATCCGTGCACCTTCTCAATGGAACTATCGGATGATTTAACAATCTGCGAAACTTGAAGCTGTTCAAGTGAGGAACTATTTCCAACCCACCAGGAATCCTTGGGATATTCAAAAATGAGAAAAAGTTTCTTTGAACTGTTTTCAATGGCCGCCCTAAAAGTTACGGGACCGGCATTTGTAATTGGAACTTTTGAGTTTTCAATAATTGTCGATATCGCCTGAGTTTTCGAGATCTCATGCCCATTGGAGTCATTTGTAAATGCAACATATCCAGAATAGAACGATGGATAAATCTGAAAGAGGACGAGGAAGAGAACTCCTGGGACCAAGTACTTTGCGGGAACTTTTTTGTGAAAAGTGTAAAGGTAGATAAGAATGCCGGCCGAGCATATGAAGAATACGCCTAAGAACCAGGCTCTACTTTGAAGGAATCGAACGCCAACGTAGAACAGACTCAACGCAATTGAATAAGTGAGTGCGTACTTAAGGAGTGTCCCCCTTGAAACTCTCACTTTCATAGGATCTCACCATTCCAAGAGCGTAGGTCAAATTATCTGATGTTTTTCATAAAAAGAGTGGTCCTGGAGCATTACCCCTACTGCGCCAGGACCCCTCGTTATCTTTATTTAGCCAAGTGCTGTAGTTAGATTCTTAGAAGCAGATTGCATAGCTGCTCCGAACTTAGACTTACCAGAAGCCCAGTCAGCAAAAGCATTGTTCCAATATGTCCAGACGGAATTCATTGCTGCGATATTAGGCATTGGAATGCACTGTGCACCATAGGCACCGAACTTACCTATAACGCTATTGCTATCAATATTTGCAGCCGCTGCCATGCTTGCAGGGTATGAATTGTTCTTCGAGCTAAGAGCGCTCTGGAAATCAGCTGATGGACCTGAGCGATATTTACTAGACACTTTCGGTTAGGCAACGTTAATGGTTGCTTGGTTAGTGGTGCAAGTAGTTAACCGATGAAATTCTTCAAGCGGTGTTCTTCCACGCAACACCATTTGAGGTCGGATTGAGTTATA